>CAZARO010000336.1:3314-6144 GCA_964487165.1 uncultured Solibacteraceae bacterium
CCCCTGTGGCATCGGGGCGGGAATTGCGCGCGCGTTCGCCGCGCAAGGCGCCAACATCTTTCTGCACTACTTCCGGCAAGGCGATCCAGCGCCCAACGCGGACTTGACGCCAGGCGAATCGTTTACCATTCACAACAGGCAAAATCCGCCGCCGAGGTGCTCGCGGAAATCCGCCGCATGGGCGCGCAGGCGGACGCAGGGGAGGCCGATCTCGCGGATGTCAGCGCCATCCCGCTGCTCTATGACCATGCGGAGCGGTTGGGACCGGTCGAAATCGTCGTCAACAACGCGGCTTATTGGGAGGCGGACACATTTGTCCCCTCCGGCGCGCAATTGGAGAATAAGCTTGTTGAGTTGTGGACGGATCGGCCGGGTACGATCGCGGCGAGCGGTTTCGACCGTCTGTTTGCCGTGAATACCCGTGCGCCCGCGGTCATGATCGCTGAATTTGCGCGCAGGCACATCGCACGCCGCGCCCGTTGGGGCCGCATCGTGAATGTGAGCACCGCTGGGGCGGAGCGCTTCCCATCGGAGATCTCATATGGGGCGAGCAAGTACCCGCTGGAGAGTTACACCAGAAGCGCGGCCATGGAACTCGGCAAGTTCGGAATCACCGTCAACGTGGTTTCGCTGGGACCGGTGCAGACCGGATGGATTACGCGCGAACTGGAGCGCGAGATTCTACCGACGATTCCCGTGGGTAGAATCGGGACTCCCGAGGACGTCGCCGACGTGGTGGTGTTTCTGGCCTCGGAGCAGGCCCGCTGGGTGACAGGCCAGAAAATCTACGTTGGCGGCGGCCACGGAATGTGAAGCTTATCCTTACCGCGTCACGGCGGAAGTCACGCTGAGGCGCGGGGGTCTGTACCTCAGCCAGTCGCGTGCGCCGGAACCACGTCGTATGGAGTGGCAAGGCCCGCGTCCAGCTCCTTCTTCGCCAGCGGTTCGCTTTGCAACCCAAGTTAGAGCCTATTTCTCCCCGCGTCTCTCCTGCCAGCAAAACACCGCCGTCGCCTGCCGGCGCGCCGCTTCCGCCTCGTCCCAGATCAGGTCGGACGGCGCGTATCCCGCGCCCAAATGCGCTGCTTCCTCGGCAATGAAGCGATTGCGCGGAAAGCATCGCACCCAGATGGGCGCCGGCGTTCGCCGCGCCAGCGCGATGAGTTGCTCGGTGGGCGCAGCCCGCTCCAGGAATTGGCTCCGTTTCCGGATCCACAGATACCCCACATTATGCAGCAGCACCATCGCCGCTACCGCCGCGACCAACCGGCGGCGCGAGCCCGCGCGTGCCCGCCAGTGGGCCATCGCCAACCCGAAGAGCATTGCCAGGCCGGCGCTGGCCAGATACGTCTGCCGGCTGGGAATTCGCGTCGAGTAGAGCAGAAAGCTGTAGGGCACCAGGCCGATCCCGATCCACGCCAGCGCCACCATAGCGGAGTCTCGCAGCGCGCGGTCGCGTGCCAGCAGGATGGCGCCCGCCGCCGCGAACCCCCAGATCCACAACAGGCGCAGGAAATTGCTCGGCCAGGTGATCCAGAAGGGGGCGTACAGGCTGAAGCTGCCGTCGGAGAAGCGGAAGGAAATATCGCGCGCGCCTATCGCGCCGGCCACCGCCAATGCCGCCAGCACGACGTAAGGCACCAGCCGGATGGCGGTCCGCCGCCATTCGCCCCGTCCGCCAGCCAGCAGGAACAGCGGCAAGATCGCCACGGCCGACTCCTTAGAGATCAGTGCCAGCGCGAACAGCGCCACGCCGGCCCACGTGCGGCCCCGCAGCCAGCACCAGACCGCGCCTATGCCGAACAAAAATTGCAGCAGTTCATTGATTGCCGAGAACCACATCACCGCTTCCTGGTGACCCTCCGCGACGGCGAAAAAACCCGCTGCCCAGAACGCTGCGGCACGCATCCGCGGCCACGCCAGGCAAATGCCGTATAGCAGCCACGTGTTGGCGATGTGCAGCAGCAGACTCGTCAGGCGGTACACCAGGGGCGCCAATTTACCCACCCGCCAGAGCAGATACATGATCCAGAAGCTCGTGGCCCGCAGCCGGAATACCGGATTGTGGAGTAGCGCCAGGGCCTCGACGGGCGAGCCTAACTGCTGCGCTTGCCATAAGTTAGGATAATCGTCCTCAAATAGCGGGATGGCCGTCATGGGGGCGTACGCCAGCGTCGCCAGGAGGGCCAGCAGCGATAGCGCGAGCCGATGCGGCATCCGCAAGCTCCCGGTCATCCCTACAGTGTACTGCTGGCCGACTCCACTGCCGGAATATGGGCACGGAACGCCATGCGGCGTGGCTCAGCGGTCCGTATCGCCTTTGCTTCCGGCGTCGGGCGGATTGGCAGCAGCCGTGCGTACACTCTTAGCGGTCATGCTGAAAATCACGTTGCACGACAACGCACTGGAGCTTCGTTTCCGGCTGGAAGGCCGCCTCTCCGGGGCGTGGGTGGGCGAACTGCGCCAATGCTGGCTAACCGCACAATCCACCGTCCGAGGCCGCAAAACCACCTTGGACCTGGGGGAAGTGGATTATGTGGATGCGGATGGGCAGTGCCTGCTGACCGACATGTTCCAACACGGAGTCACTCTCAAAGCGGTCACCCCCCTGATCCGCGAACTGGTGCAGGAAATTGAACGTAGCGGCCGGTGTGGTAGGGTTGAAGAAGCTCCGTCGCAACGTTCCGATGTCCTCGCCACCACCGATCCGGCCGCACGCCACCGGCGCGCGCTATGAAGCTCTGTTGGAAGTGGCCGAATCCATTGCGGCCCACCGCCAGCTCTCGACCCTGTTTGCCGACCTGAGCCGCTGCCTCCAGCGCCTGGTCTC
>CAZARO010000337.1:0-6134 GCA_964487165.1 uncultured Solibacteraceae bacterium
AACGCCCGAGTTGCGCTTTCTCCTGCTTGAGATCGGTGTTGAGGAGCGAATCGTAGCCCTCGCGGCCGCCCCATAACACATAGTTCACTCCGCCCAGCCGTTTGGTCAGCTCGATGCAGTGACGCACCTGGGTAGCCGCAAAGCGGAAGACATCCGGATCGGGATTGGTGGCGGCGCCGGCCATGTAACGCGGATGGCTGAAGAGGTTCGCCGTGCCCCAAAGCAGCTTCACGCCGGTGGCGGCCATCTTGGCCTGGATGCGGTCGCCGATGCGCGCCAGGTTGTCCACGTGCTCGCGGATGGTGTGCGCCTCGGCCATGACGTCGGTGTCATGGAAGCAGAAAAAAGGGAGGCCCAGGTGAGTAAAGAACTCGAAGGCTTCGTTCAGTTTGTGTTCCGCGTGCGCCTGGTCCATCGGGCCGCTATTCCAAGGACGCCCGAAAGTCCCCGGGCCGAACATGTCCGCACCCTCCGAACAGAAGGTGTGCCAATAGCAGACCGCCAGGCGAAGATGGTCCTCCATACGTTTGCCGAGAACTACACGGTCCTTATCGTAATACCGATAGGCGAGCGGGTTTACGGAATCCGGACCCTCAAAGCGGATGGGCGGGATATCGCCGAAATACGACGTGGTCATCAGCTAATCTCCTTGAATGACTTCGATGCCAATGGTAGCGCTACCAAGGGCGCCTTGGCAAATGCTTTTCTGAACCCTTTGCGCCCTCTTACAAAACGGGCTATGGTGGGAGGGATGTCACGCAGTCACCTTCTGGACCCTGCGCCCGCCGTGGCGGGAGCCAAGCTGGGAGCGATGGCCGGCTAGTGCCACCGCGTTCCAAACTGACCATCGCCGATGTGGCCCGCAAGGCCGGCGTGTCCCCCATGACCGTCTCGCGCGTGATCAACGATCCGGCGAGCGTAGCGGAAGTCCGGCGCCGCCTGGTGCTGCGGGCTATCGAGGCTCTCCACTATTCCCCCAATCCCGCGGCCCGAGCTCTGGCCGGCGGCGAGCCGGTTCGCCTCGCGCTTTTCTACGACAATCCGAGCACCGCTTATCTGAGCACATTCCTCCTCGGCAGCCTGGAAGCGGCCCAACGGCAACATGCGCAATTGACGGTCATCAAGTGCCAGGCCGGCGGAGAGAAAAGGGCCGTGGCAGAGGTCCGGGGTATCGGCGCCCAAGGGGTGGTGCTTCCCCCGCCGCTGTGCGATTCCCCCCGGCTGTATGGGCTCATCCGGCACGCGGGTTTGTTGGCCGTCTCGGTAGCCGGCGGAGCGCGCTTCGCCGATACCCCGTCGTTTCGCATCGACGATTTCGCCGCTGCTGCCGCCATGACGCGCCACCTTATTAAGCTGGGACATCGGAGGATCGGGTTCATCTGTGGAAAGCCTGACCAGACGGCCAGCGCGGAACGCACGCGCGGCTACCGCGCAACGCTGGCCAAAGCTGGCATAGAGCCAGACCGGGCACTCATCGCAAAAGGGCTCTTCACTTACCGTTCCGGGCTGATTGCCTGCGAGTCGCTGCTGGAACTGCCGGATCCACCTACCGCCGTCTTCGCCAGTAACGACGATATGGCGGCGGCCGCCGTTTCGGTGGCGCACCGGCGTCACCTGGATGTGCCTGACGACGTCACTGTATGTGGCTTTGACGACACGCCTCTGGCGCGATCCATCTGGCCCGAACTGACGACGGTTCGACAACCCATCGCAGACATGGCGTGTGCCGCCACCACCTTATTGATCGATCTGGCACGCGGGCGAAGCCGCACCGGAACCCCCGCGCCGCACCCCACCGAGTTTCCTTTCAGCCTGGTCCGCCGCGAGTCCGACGCTCCGCCGCGGCGGAAACATCGCCGCCCATTCTGATTTTCGGCAGCCGTTACTCGCGGGTAGAAGCCCACCCCACCATCTTGGTGGCGCGGGCGTGAGCCGGGCTTCAGCCCGCGATCGACAGTCCGCTAGGGCTGTTAGACTTCGTCGGACAGGCAGGGGCCGCTTCTGTCTCCCGTAACTCGTGCCCCCCAAAAACCGTGAAGCACCCCTTGCTCACGCTGGTAACCTGTGGTACTTTTGGGCGATTACGGTTAACGGGAGCTCGCCTAGATGGGCCCAGTAAATGTGCCGGTGCCACGTTGCAAGGAGCCTCCGGAGGCTGCTGCGGAGCGGGAGGAATTGGTGCGCCGCGTCGCCTCCAGCACCACCTTTGAGCGGTCGCCTCGCCTGCGAGCTTTCTTCCTGCACGTCTGCCGGTGCGCCCTCGATAACAAGCCCGAAGCGGCAACCGAACAGCAGGTCGGCATTTGCGTGTACGATCGGCCACCCGGTTACAACCCCAACGACGACAACATCGTCCGCTCGCAGGCCCGAGTGCTGCGGCTGAAACTGGAGCACCACTTCGCCAATGAGGGCAAGGACGAACCGGTCGTCATCACCATCCCCAAAGGCAGGTACCTACCCGTCTTCGAGACTCGGTTCGAAGAGCCGTCGATGGTGCATGGCGGTCCTCCACCGGAGCGCGGCAAGTCTCGCCGTTTCCTGCAGATTGTGATTGCGGTGGCGGTGCTGTTCGGACTGGTGATTGTTTGGCTGGGCTATCGCTTGTTGAAGTCGACATCCGCCGCTCCCCACGCTTCCGTCGCTCCCGCAGGCTCGGTCCCCCGCCCGGAACAGAGCGCGGTAGACCCGCCATCGAAGAGCGAACGGGTCGCGTTGGTGGCCCCCGGCGTTGGCGAAGTCCGTGTCGCCGCCGGTCACACTGGCGCTCCTTATGTGGACGTGTGGGGGCGCCGTTGGGAAGCTGACCGTTACTACGAAGGAGGCGCTCCCCAGCCTGGTCCCCGGCATTTCTTCCCGCCCGTGGCCGATGATGGTCCGTTCAGAACCATGCGGGAAGCCATCTCCGCCGACCTGACGATGACGCAATCGCAGCGTCAGTTTCGTTACGACATCCCAATGCGCTCAGGCGTTTACGAGCTGAGGCTCTATTTCGCCGATTCCCTGAGGCAGCCGGATACAGACCAGAAGGAGGACGGCCAAAATGTCCGCCATTTCCAAATAAACCTGAACGGACATCCGTTGCTGGTGGACATCGATCCGGTAGCGGACGCCGGTTCCGCCGCGGTCGACGTACGCGTTTTCAAGGATGTGTACCCAACGTCGGACGGCGAGCTCCACCTGGAGTTCCTTTCGAGTTGGGGCAAGCCGGCATTCTTGAGCGCGCTTGAACTTACGCCGGGTACGCCGGGAAAGCTGAAGCCGATTCGGCTTTCCGCCCGTGAATCGAATTTTGTAGATGCCGACGGCACACACTGGAGCGGGGACAATTACTTCATCGGGGGGCGCAGCACCCGTCGTAAGGATCCCGAAGCGGCGCCGAAGATTCCCGCTCTTTACAGCGGAGAACGGCACGGCAATTTCAGCTACGCGATCCCCGTGGCGCCGGGAAGCTACACGGTTAAGCTCCATTTCCTGGAAGCGTTCTTCAGCCCTTTGATTGCAGACGCCGCCTGCGGAGGCGTAGGCTGTAGAGTCTTCGATGTTACCTGCAATGGCGTCCTGCTGCTTCAGGACTTCGATATTTTTCAGGCAGCGCCTGGGGCCTTCCGGCCTGTAGTCCGCGAATTCCACGGTCTCCATCCCAACGGCCAGGGCAAGCTGCTGCTGGCTTTCTCGCCCAAGATGAATTACGCCGAGGTCAGGGCAATAGAAGTCCTTGACGAAGCGAAGTAAAGGGCACGTTTCCCACCTCCTGGAGCCCAGCCATAAGATATGTGTGTTCTGTCACTGGGCGACAGCCGAAATTCGTAATTAATCGTACCGTGATATTCGCGTGACACACGGTGATTTCCACTCGTAACACCCCTATAAGGCTTAGTCGAAACTGATTAAAATGACCTTGGCTTTGGGGGTCAGATAGCGCGAAGGGGCTTCTAGTGCGTCTAGAGGAGATTAGTCCGCGCTTAAGAGTAGTGTCGCTACGTTCGTCCACACCGCATGGGGCGGTGCGGGTTCGCGCGAAGATCCCCTGCCTTGTTCCTACAAATCAGACTACTAAAAAGGAGACAGACATGCGCAAAGTGCTTTTCGCTACAAGCACATATCCCACGTTGCGGATATGCTTGCCGCTGATACTTGGCCTCGTTTTGCTGAGCACTATAGCCTACGGTCAGGAAACCGGCAGCCTGCTGGGAACCGTCACCGATCCTGCCGGGGCCGCAGTCCCGAGCGCCCAGGTCACCATCACGAACACCGATACCGGAATTGTCCGTTCCACTACAACGAACAGCAGTGGCAGCTATGCCGCCCGCGACCTCTCGTTCGGACACTACAAGGTCCGGGTGGAGGCGCCGGGGTTCAAAGGCTCCGAACGGACCGGCATCACACTGGAAGTCAATGATACTCTCCGGGCCGATATCTCGCTTCAAATCGGCGAGTCTAAAGAGAGCGTTACGGTGGAAGCTAATGCCATTCAGGTTCAGGCGGATACCAACGAAGTCAGCAAGACGATTACCGCGTCCGAGGTTGCCGACCTGGCAACCAACGGCCGCAACGTCATCCAGCTGGCAGCTCTGGTGCCCGGCGCCGATTCCAACATTCCGGATTTCGATACCCCCATGGCTCAAACCCAAAATCGAGCTATCCAATTCAATGGCCAGCGGTCCGACCATAACGACTGGATGATCAACGGTGGAGAAGCCTATGACCGGGGCGGTGGCGGCATTATGCTGGTTTCGCCGTCGCAGGATTCCCTTGAGGAATTCAAGGTCACGACCAGCAACTATGCGGCCGACATGGGTCAGGCGTCCGGCGGCATAATCACCATGGCCACCAAGAGCGGCACCAAAGAGTACCATCTGAGTGCGTGGGAGTACTTCCGAAACAACGCGATCGACGCCAATACTTACTTCGCCAACCTGAATGGCCAGCCCAAACCGGAACTCCGCTACAACACGTTTGGGTTCAACGGGGGCGGGCCGATTCCAAAGATCGGCCATGAGAAGAAGACCTTCTTCTTCTATAACCAGGAGTGGCGGAGGGAGATCCAAGGGAACGCGATTAACGCATCTTCCGTTCCCCCAGCCGCGGAAGGCGGCAACTTCGGTTACCTTTTGGCAAGCAACGGTTGCACAGGCGGCAGTTGCGTCCAACTCAAGGCACCGCAGACCGCGGACCCGGCGGAGATCGCCAAGCTCGCTCAATTCGGGCTCAGCCCCGGCGCGGTCATCCCAAACAACGTAATTCCGAGCGGTTTGATCGATCCAAACGCCAAAGCGCTTTTATCCGCGGGCCTTTTCCCCTCAGCCAATTCGGCCAACAATCTGTACTACGCCACAGCCAATCAAGCCGTCTTCTACCGCGAGGAGAACTTCCGGGTCGATCACCAGATCGGGAACAAATTGGCCTTGATGGCTTCCCTGATCTACGATAATGCCAGTGAGAGAGATATACCCCCATTGTGGGCTGGCGGCACCTATGCCACCGCCGGATCGGTCATGGCGGTTCCCTCCTGGGCCGGTGTGGTACACGCGACCTATACCATCAGTCCCACCTTGTTGAATGAGGCATCGTTCAACTACAACGGCAATGACCTCAACATCACCGATTTCGGTGTCTGGCAGAAGCCGTCGGGCTACACCGTGCCGAACCTGTTCCCTTCCGACAACACGGCCGATAAGCTGCCGGGGATAAGCATCGGATCTCCCTACAATATCAGTTACACCCCGGGGTGGTGGCCTTGGATTAACACTTGGCGCAGCTACCAGGCGAAGGACGACCTCTCCTGGACCCATGGCAGGCACAACATGAGGTTCGGCGCCGCCTGGATGTACACCCATAAGTGGCAGCAGTTCCAGACGAATGCCGGCGGGCAATTCAATTTCAACTCGTCGGCCACCGGCAACGGGTTTGCGGACTTCCTGATGGGCTTCGCCTCTTCGTACAGTGAACCGGATAACGTGAATTTCGTCCGCATCACCAACAACACCTATGACCTCTACGCCATGGACGACTGGCGCGTTTCCAGCCGGTTGACACTCAATCTGGGCCTGCGTTGGGAAGGACTTCCGCATGCCTACGATACCGAAAACAACACGGCGAATTTCTATCCGAACCTTTACAACCCGGCAAACGCG
>CAZARO010000338.1:0-6124 GCA_964487165.1 uncultured Solibacteraceae bacterium
AATTATGCAGGTACGGCTCATAGGCCAATGTAAGTGACATTGGGATGCCATCCTGTCCAACTTTGCTTCTCTCAAAGTTTCAGGTTCCATCGAGGCCGCCGCAGGCACGTCAGGGGTGCCGATAGCTGAAGGCTACAATACTCTTTGCGCCTCGCCTCGCTACTCCTCGCCGCCATCCCCGCGTGGGCTCACGTCGTCAGCATGAGCTCGGGCGATCTTACCGTCAACGGCACGCGGGCGCATTACGAATTGCGTATGCCGCTGTACGAGGTGTCGCACGTGGCGGCGCCGGAGCACACGCTGCTCGATCACGTCCATTTTACGGGCGCCCGGATGGTGAACGGGAGTTGCGCGGCGGACTCCGACCGCGCCCTCTATGTATGCCAGTCAGATTACGAATTCGCCGCCCCGGTGGACCGCATCGACGTGGACTGCACGCTGGCGGCGGTGACGGTACCCAATCACGTGCATCTGCTGCGCGCCCAGATGGACGGCAAGCAAGACCAGGCACTATTCGACATCTCCTTCACGCACGCTACGCTGCGGTTCCGTCCGCCGACCGCGGTGGAGGTCGCACTCACGCAATCGGGTGCGGGTTGGATGCGCGCGCTGGGCGGCGCGGTGCAGTTGCTGTTTCTGGCGGCGCTCGTATTGGCGTCGCGCAGCCGTCGCGAGTTGCTGGCGCTGTCCGCGATGTTTCTGGCCGGACAGGCAGCGTGCGCGCTGGCGATGCCGCACATTGCGTGGCAGCCGGCGCCGCGATTTGTGGAAGCGGCGGCGGCGCTGACGGTGGCCTACCTGGCGGTGGAAATCCTGCTGCTGCCCCAGGCGGGCGGGCGGTGGGCCATCGCGGGAGTGCTGGGCGCGTTCCACGGATTATTCTTCCATCTATTTCTGCAGACCACGGGATACAGCGCGGCCTGGGTACTGGCGGGCGCGGCGCTGGCGGAAATGGCGGCCATCTCGGTGCTGGCGCTGCTGTTCTCGCAGGTGGCGCGGATGTCGCGGGCGTTCCGTCCGGTGGAGGTGTCAGCGTCGGCGCTGCTGGTGTTCGGCCTGGTGTGGTTTGTCATGCGGCTGCGGGGATGAGGTAAGAGCGGAAGGCGGAGGTCAGAAGACAGAAGTCAGAAGACAGAAGTCAGAAGACAGAAGTCAGAAGACAGAATGGAAACTTTTCGCCGCGAAAGCCGATCTTGCGGGCCGCTCCCTGTGTAACCCCCGTGAGCCTCTCGAGTGGAGGAGCGGCTCTCGAAACCGACCGTTTGTGGGGCCAGGTTTACATTCTGTCTTCACGGACCCGAAGGGGCCGCTCCTGTCTTCTGTCTTCTGTCTTCGGTCCTCCAAATCCCGAAGGGATTTCCTGGGCCGAAGGCCAGGCGCCTAACCGTCGCGGTTGGCCACGCCGTAGGCCGCCAGGATGTCCTGCAGGGAAATGGTGCCCTTCCACTGGCGCAGGTTATCGCGGCTCACCACCGGAAGTGTGTCCCAGCCGGTCTCGGCAATTCTGCGTAGCGCGACGTCCAGCGAGTGATCGGCATGCAGGTGAGGAAACTTGTCTTGCGTAAGGTCCTCTACCGGACCGGGTTCGGGTACTAGTTGCCCCAGCAGTTCCCCGCCCTGGCCGTCGGCGATTGCCTGGTCTAACCGTTGCGCGCTCACCATGCCGCGCAGCCCCTTCTCATCGGCCACCGGCCACGCGCGATGTCGCCGCTCGGCGCGGTCGCGCGCTTCGGCTACCGTGAGAGTGGCTGGCAGCGGCTCGCCTCCGGGATGCAGCCCGTCGCTGACGCGCAGCACCGTTTCCTTGGCGCGAACGCTGGCGCTGGACGGCAGATGGATGCCATCCTGGTGGAGCAGCGCCTCGTAGACCGGCTCCTCCTGAAGTTTGCTGGAGATGTAATAGGCCAGCAGATTGGCGATCATCAGCGGCACGATGATGGAGTAATCGCGGGTGACTTCGAAAATCATGATGACGGAAGTCAGCGGCACCCGAATGATGCCGGCGAAAGCCGCGCCCATGCCTACCAGCGCGTAGGCGCCCACGTTGCCGGCGTAGGCCGGCATCACGATGTGGACCACCTCGCCTACTGTGCCGCCTAGCATCGCGCCGATGAACAGCGCCGGTCCGAAAATGCCGCCGGCGTTACCCGAAGAATAACAAGTGGCCGTGGCCACCAGCTTGAGGCATACCAGCAGCGCCATGGCGCCCAGCACCAACTGTCCATTGAGAGCCTGGCCGACGACGGCATAGCCCACGCCCAATACGTCGGGCACGAACCAGCCGAGAAGCCCCACGCAGAGACCGCCGGCCACCGGTTGAAACCAGCGCGTGGAAACCGGCAGCGAAAGAAACCACTTCCGCTGCCAGAGAAGCAGCTTCACGAATGCCACCGATACCAGGCCGCCCACCAGGCCCAGCACCGCGTATGCCGGGAACTCCAGGGGGCTTTTCAACTGGTAGGCCGGTACGTGAAACAGTGGCTCATCGCCCAGGAGCAGGTGCAGCACCATCCAGGAAGTGGCGGAGCTGAGCACGATCGAGCCCAGCACCGGCGCGTGCATATCGCCCATCACTTCTTCGAGCGTAAAGAGCACTGCGGCGATGGGCGTGTTGAAGGCCGCTGCCAGCGCGGCCGCCGCTCCCACCGGCACCAGGCTCTTGACGCTGGCCGGCGAGAGGCCCAGCTTGCGGCCCAAAACGGATGCAATGCCGCAGCCCACGTGCACCGACGGACCTTCCCGTCCCAGTGCCAGGCCGCTGGCCAGGCCGAGCGAACACATAGTGAACTTTCCCACCACCGTGCGCAAACGTATGTAGCCGCCGCGAATGAAGAGCGCTGTCTTGGCTTGGGGGATACCGCTGCCGCGGGCATTGGGGAAATAACGATAAAGAAAGAAGCCGGAGATCAACGATCCGGCGGTGGGAATGAGCACGCGCCGCCACGCGGCTCCGCCGGCCGGATACATGCGCGCGCCCAGATTTTCGGTAAGCAGGATGAACGCCACTACCACCGCGCCGACCACCGCGCCGATGATCAGCGTGAGGACGAGGAGGACAGTGTCCTCGTGGTGCTCCAGGCGGAAGCGCTCCCAGCGCGAGACATCCATCAGCGATTCACCACCGATAGTTCGATCGGGCTGAGTTCGTTGTTCACCACGGAGGCACAGAGCGGCAAACCGCAACCAAAAGAATATTCACCACAAAGGCGCAGAGAAACGGAGAAAAACAAAGTCAAAACCGGAGGGCACAGCGGTGGCAGAGGCCACAGAGGCGCGATCCTCTGGGGCAGCGTTTCAGCGCCTTGGGTTCGAGAGAATCGTCGCGGCTTGTGAAGATTCTGGCCGTTAGTAGTACGGAGGCCCAGAGAAAAACCAAAGTCAAAACCGGAGAGCACAGAGGAAACGGAGGCCACAAAGGATGTAGGTGCGGCAAGAGAAGCTGGCAGGAAAACGGCCGAGTGAAAGTCGGAGGCCGCAAAAAGCAATTTAGCCGCCGATAAACACCGATGAACGCCGATCAGACACTTGTTCTTCATCGGCGTTCATCGGCGGCTAAACGAGATTTCAATGTTGCTGGGAATCGGCCACAATGTGGACGCGGCGATTCTTCTGCCAGCAGGTTTCGTCGTGAGCGTCGCAGATGGGCTTCTCCTTGCCATAGCTTACCGTGGAGAGCTGTCCGGTGGGAATGCCCACTTGTACGAGATAAGCCTTAGCAGAGTCAGCCCGTTCCTGCCCGAGCGCCATATTGTACTCGGCGGAACCGCGCTCATCGCAATGGCCTTCGACGGTCAGCTTATAGTCGGGATAATCTTTCAGGATGTCGCGCAACTCGGTGGAATCGGCCTCCAACGCTTTAATCGCGTCCGGGCGCAACGTATGCTTGTCGTAATCGAAATAGGCGTCTTCAATGCGCCCCAAAAGGGTGTCGATGCGGGCGCGAGTCTGCGCGTTGGGCATACGCGACACCTGCGGCGTCGACGCGGAAGAGGGCGTAGACGTGCTGGCGCGCGCCTGTTGCGGAGCCGCCTGTGGCTGCGCTTGCGCGGTGGCGGGCGCCGACGGGGGAGGTGGCGCCTGAGCGGCGACCTTCTTTTTGGCGCACCCGGCGCCGACCATTGCGGTCACTGCCACTGCTAGAATGGCCAGTTTGCTGGAATACTTCACTTTTAAGTTTCCTCCTACGGTTCCTTTGTAACCTTTTCGCGAGGCGGTTACCATCCTGTCCGGACAGGATTTTGCGAAATGCGCCGCGTTGACTACACTGGGAACGGGAGATACAGGTGTCGCGATCTAGCGGTGCGCCGGAAAGTACGCCCGGGAAGAAAGCCCTCGATTCGCCACGCCTCAGGCCCCCGTGGCTGGTGCTGTGCTTTGGTTTCGGCGGCCTGCTGGTCTTCATTCTGGCGGCGGCCATCGGCAGCCTCTTGATGCTGGGCCACGTACGGCATCAGGAAACCGCCATGCGGCAGGCGTTCCTGGCGCGCTTGAGCGCGCTCGACCAGATCCGTTCGAGCATCTACCTTTCCGGTACTTATGTGCGCGATTTCCTGTTGTCGCCGGATGTGACCGGCGCGCAGGAGCAATCGGCGCGCCTGCCCGGCCTGGAGCGGGAAACGCGAGCCGCTCTGGACGCTTATGCGCGCTCGGCGGCGGCCGACGAACGGAAACCGTTTGAGGATTTGCGGGCGGAAATCGACGCCTACTGGCGGGTGCTCGACCGTACGGTGGCGTGGACGCCGGCGGAGCGCGACCGTTTGCGCTATTCCTTCTTTTACGACGAGCTGGTGCCGCGCCGCACCACCATGCTACAGATCGCCGACCGCATCGCGACCGTGAATGAGCGCGGACTGGGCCGCGCGGAAGATGAACTGGCCGGCAGTTCCGAGCGCTTGCGGCGGTCCCTGATGCTCACCTTCGCAATCACGCTGGTGGGCGGTGCGGTGCTGGCGCTGCTGACCATCAGCCGCACCCTGAAACTCGAGCGCGAACTGGAACAGCGGCTGGAGGAAAATGCGGGGGCGCGCGGCGATCTGCGCGATCTCTCGGCGCGGCTGCTGCGGGCGCAGGAAAACGAGCGGCGCACGCTGGCGCGAGAGCTTCATGACGAAGTGGGCCAATCGCTGTCCGCGATCTTAATGGAGACTGAAGGCGCGGCCTGCGCCGAAGGGACGGCCGAGGTGCGCGAACATCTGGCGGCGATTCGCGCCTTGGCGGAGAAGACCGTCAACGAAGTCCGCGACCTGGCGCTGCTGCTGCGCCCATCGATGCTGGACGATTTCGGCCTGGTGCCGGCGCTCAAGTGGCACGCACGCGAAATGGCCAAGCGAACCGGACTGCACGTGAGCGTGGACGGCGACGATGCGGTGGACGGCCTGCCCGATGAACATCAGACCTGCATCTACCGCCTGGTGCAGGAAGCGCTCAACAATTCGGCGCGCCATGCCAACGCGCGCAATGTGCAGGTGCGGGTGGCGCGCGAAGGCGCCAAGGTCAACTTCTCGGTGCGCGACGATGGCGCCGGCTTCGATCCGCGCGTGGTGCGCGGGCTGGGACTGCTCGGCATGGAGGAACGCGTGCGCCGGCTGGGCGGTCAGGTGCGCATCGATTCGCACCCCGGCCGCGGTACGCTGGTGGCCGCCGAGTTGCCCGTGGCGGAGATGGCGGCGAAGAACGGACACGATGCCCATTCGCATTCTCTTGGCTGACGATCACGCGGTGGTGCGCGATGGCGTGCGCGCGCTGCTCGAAAAGCAAACCGATATGGAAGTGGTGGCGGAAGCCGCCGATGGCCGCGAGGCCGCGCAACTGGCGGAGGACCTCCGCCCGGACGTGGTCATCATGGACGTCGGCATGCCGAACTTGAACGGCATCGACGCGACGCGGCGCATTTTGGCCGCCCACCCGCAGATCGCGGTGGTGATTCTGAGCATGCACCAGGATGAGAGCTACGTGCTCCGTTCGCTGAAGGCCGGAGCCAAGGCCTACCTGTTGAAAGACTCGCTGCGCAGCGATGTGCTGGACGCCATCCGCGCGGTGGTGCAGGGCCGCTCGTTCCTGACGCGCAAAATCAGCCGCATGATGCAGGAGGATTACATCCAGGAAATGGAGCAGCGCGGTCTCG
>CAZARO010000339.1:0-6104 GCA_964487165.1 uncultured Solibacteraceae bacterium
GTTCGATACCCATTCTCCGGCTTGCTTGCCGGAATCGCCCTGCCATGCCGCTTGCAATTGAAACGTGGGAATCTCGGCCAAATCCAGGACATAGGTGAGCGCCACGCCCGATGGCTCAAAATGCAGGCGCGCGTAGTGGTTCACGCTGAAATTGCCCATGGGGTGGGCCATGGCTGCAAACGACAGGGCGGTCAACGCCAGGCTGGTGCGGATGAAGCTCATATCGGATTCCTCACCTGTCCAGTACGAACCCCGGTGAGGAACGGATTTCCCCGCACGCACAATTTACAGCCTGATCGCGGCCTGATTCACGGCGAAGCTAATCGAATACCACGGTCTTATTGCCGTAGCCCAGAATGCGGTGCTCCAGGTGCCACTTCACCGCCCGCGAGAGCACCGCCCTCTCGATGTCCCGGCCTTTTTCGATCAACGCGTCCACCTGATCGCGGTGCGATACGCGCAGCACGTCCTGTTCGATGATGGGGCCGTCGTCGAGCGCCGCCGTGACGTAGTGGCTGGTGGCGCCGATCAGTTTCACCCCGCGCCGGAATGCCGCGTGATACGGCCGCGCGCCCATAAAAGCCGGCAAAAATGAGTGGTGAACGTTTATGATCCGCCGGGGATACCGGTCCACGAACTCCGGCGAGAGGATCTGCATGTAGCGCGCGAGCACGATCAGATCGATGTCGTGCGCCGCCAGAAGCTGCCGCTGCTCATCTTCCGCCGCCTGCTTGGTATCCGGCGTCACCGGGATATAGCGGAATTCGACGCCGTAGAACTTCGCCAGCGCCTCACCGCTCCGGTGATTGCTGATGACTAATGGAATGGTGCAGCAAAGTTCCCCGGCCTGCCACCGGTGCAGCAGATCCACCAGGCAATGCAGATGCTGCGAGACGAAGACGGCGACGCGCGGAACCTCCGACATCGCCTTGAGCTGCCATTGCATCTGAAACTCGGCGGCGGTGCGTTCGAACTCCGCCCGGAATGCTCTCAGGTCGAAGTCGTCGAGCATGAATTCCACCCGCATAAAGAACAGGCCGGCTTCGTCGTCCTGGTGTTGGTCGGCATGCGTGATGTTGGCGCCGTATTTATAGAGAAGGCCGGAAACACCCGCCA
Organism: uncultured Solibacteraceae bacterium; assembly: GCA_964487165.1. GTDB lineage: Bacteria > Acidobacteriota > Terriglobia > Bryobacterales > Bryobacteraceae > PALSA-129. The sequence goes on from CAZARO010000339.1 coordinate 1,117, forward strand.
CCAGCCCCTTTCGGTCGGGGCAGTCGATCAGAAGGACAGCGGTATTCGTCATGGTTCGGGGTTAGGGATGCGCGGTTATCGGATGCGGTACACGTACGCGTCCTCGACGAAACGGCCGCCGAACAGTTGGCCGCCGAGACGCACTCCTTCGACGCTCTTAGTCTTGCCAAACCTTTTACGAAGTTGACGGATGAACGGATCGCTCATGCGAAAGATCAAAATCAGCGGGGTCTTTTCTACGCCGATTCCGCCGGCGGAAAGCGATTCATGCAGCAGCCCATATGCGTCTGTGATTTTAACCTCATCGAAGGCACGCGCCGCGAGGACCATGCGCCAGTCCCCGTACTCCGCGAAGTTCGCGAAAAGCGCTACGCTGACCTTCACCTTCGCCTGATCGAGAGCCGCCACTACGTCGGCACCTCTCTGTATATCCATATTTACCAGTACAGCTTGATCCATGAAATCACCCCATGACGTCTGTCGCCAACCGCTGCCACCAGATCGGCGGCTGCCTCCGGCTGGTGCCTCTGATACCTGCTCTCTCCCGACCAGAATTGAACCAAGTCCCAGTGCTTTCGGAACTCGGGGCTCCGATTAAAGTAAGCCACACGGGCGCCTTCGAGCCCAGCGATCCTAACCAGAAGATCCAGATTATGAGAATAGCTCGAATCGACCCTCTTCTTGTCTGGAAACTCGAACCGCTGGGTTCCCTTCGCAATGCATGCCTTGAGCGCGCACTCGACCGCATACCCAGCCAGGTAATACGCCCCATCGGCCATCCCGACTTTAAGGAGCGCCTTCGCCTCTCTGAGTCGAACCCGCGATAGCTCCTGTAAATCCTTGCGATCCAACTGGCTTCATCATACCCCGGCTGTCCCTACAGCCCCATCGCCGCCAGTCGGGCGCGCACGCCAGCCTTGAAGCCCTCGTCGCCGATGGAGTCCACGTTAATTCTGACGTTCTCCAGCACGCCGGCCTTCGCCGCGACGGTGAGAGCCTTTGCCACCGCTAGGTCCGATCCGTACCGCGCGGGAATCTGCAGCGCGTCCAGCCGCGCCTGCATGGCGTGGGCGCGTTCCAACACCTCGAGCGGCACCAAGGTCGCGCCGTGCAGCGCCTCCTCCACGAATGGCGCGCGCTCGTCTTTCGGCCGCTTGTAGGCCGCCATCACGCGCTGGAACGCTTCCGCATCGCGATCCACAGCTTCGGTAAAATAGCGGCGGTCGTGTTCGAACGGCTCGGGATCCTGCTTCGCCAGGCGAGTCACCATTGACCCGAGAGCCGCGGCCATCGCCGCCGCTGCCGCACTGGCGCTGCCGCCGCCGGGAGTCGCCGTGGGCGCGGCCAGGGCGTCCAGGAATTCCGGCAATCCGCTGCGCGCGCCGACGGCCTCGGCAATGCGATTCTCCAGCACCAGTTCCGGGCGGAAATTCTCGTAGCGCAGAAAGTACTCGGCCGACATCTCTATGGCCTTCTTGGGAATCAGCCCGACAATCTCGCTGCCCACCACGGGAACGCCGTAGCGCTCCGCCTCGCGCCGTACCGTCTCGAACACCAGGTGCATGGGCGTCTGTTCGAAGTCCGTCAGATTGATGGAAACCTGCGCCTGATTGCGCGACGCCAGCATCACCCCCATCGATTTCACGTAGCGGAAGCCGCCGTTCGAGAAGCGGATGCTCCGGGCGATCTTTCGCGCGATGCCGATATCCGGAGTGCCGAGATTGACGTTGTAGGCGATGAGAAATTTGCGCGCGCCCACCACAGTAGCGCCGGCGGTGGGGTGGCAAACCGGGTCGCCGATATCGGGGTTTCGCTCGGGCACCGTGCCCATTTCGCTGACTAAGCCTTCGAACTGTCCGCGGCGAATATTCTCCAGGTTGACGCGGTCGGGCCGGCGGGCCGCAGATTCGTAGAGGTACACGGGCACGCGCAGCTTGCTCCAGATTTCGCCCGCCACGCGCTCCGCCAGGCGCACGCATTCCTCCAGGGTGACGCCCTCGATGGGGATGAACGGGATCACGTCGGCGGCGCCGATGCGCGGGTGCGCGCCTTGGTGTACGGTGAGATCGATCAGCTCAACGGCCTTCGCCACGGAGAGTAGGGCAGCGTCAGCCACCGCAGCGGGAGGGCCAACGAAGGTGAGGACGCAGCGATTGTGGTCGGCATCCGACTCACGGTCGAGCAGGACTACTTCGGGAACGCTGAGGATCGCCTGTGCGATGGCGTCCATTTTGAAGCTGTCGCGCCCCTCGGAGAAATTGGGAACACACTCTACCAGTTGTCGCGCCATGAATTCATACAGTAACGTATTTGCGGCGCGGGAGAGGCGAAGAGGAATGAGACTGGAGGGTACTGAAGGAAACTGAAGGGAACTGAAGTCAGAATGGCGCCTCCGCCTCGGACCCTCGCCATTCTGACTTCTGACTCCTGACTCCTGACTTCCATCTCGCGGAGCGAGATCAAGGCGAAGCCTTGCCGCCTAGAACCGGACGACCCCCTTTAGCTCCAGGAATCGCGGCGAGCTGCCGGCGCCCACAAAGGAGCCCAACAGACTGGTTGGCGGCCCTACCGTGGCGATGCTCGAGCCGAATTGCGGGTTCGAGATATCGTTCACCGGCTGATCGAAGTTGGAGTGGTTGAACAGGTTGTAAGCCTGCGCGCCAAATGAGAACGTGACGCGCTCCGTGATGGCGACATCCTTGCTGAGCGCGAGATCCACGTCGAAGAAATCCGGGCCATAGACGGAATTCCGTCCGATGGTGCCGAAGCCCGTGGGCGTGCCGTTCGCCGCGGGAGCAAATTGCGACGCGGTGAGGCACGGCGTATTTACCGCGCTGCTGCCGCAGGAACCAGGGATCCTGGCGGCCGGAGTGGCGAAGATGGGGCCGTCGAAATTCAGGCCGAGCAGCGGCGCCTCCGCACTGGTGTCGACGATGCTGAACGGCAGGCCGGTGCGGAAGAACCAATTGCTGGAGAGTGTCCAGCCGCTGAAGACGCGATTCGGTCCCCATTTGAATCCGGCATGGCGGAACATATCGTTGAATACCAGACTCGCGCTCACGTAATTGCGAACGTCGTAGTCGGACGGTCCGTAGTTGCCGCGAACGTTAAAAGGATTCTGCAGAAGCGACACGCTGGGGTCGGTTACCAGAATGCCGAAGGGCAGGTTGGAGACGCCGCCGTTGGAGACGTCGTCAAACGCATGGCTCCAGGTGTAATTCAGATTGAAGCTCACGCCCGCCGACATACGGCGCTGCAGGCTGATACTCACGCCGTTGTAATTGGCAGTGCCTGCCGAAAGGTACTGTGTCACGGTGCCTAGCGCGGCGTTCGGAACGCTGGAAGGCAGGCCGGCAAAACCGCTCGGGCAAATGGAAGTTGGGCAGTACCCGTTCAGCCCTCCGTCCGCCACTGGGATGTGAATGCCGTGCATCCCTGAGTAATTCACGGTCAGTGCCATCTTCGCCGTGAGCGCCTGTTCGACTTCGAAATTCCATTTGTAATAAGTCGGCTGGTCGAAGGAGTTGGGGAAGGAAAAGAAATTCGGCGGCGAGAAGCCGGGGACCGTTTGCGAAATCGAGCTAAAACTCCCGCCGGTGTGGAATTGCGTGAGCAGCGCCTGGTTCGCCTGCGCCGCGGTCGCGAAGAGGCTTCCGGCTACTCCCGGCGCCATCGTCCCGTTTCCGATGGTGAAGGCGTTGAGGCCGGGAGCATTGAAGGCCGCATTCTCCGCCAGCGCGCCCGGCAATTCGTCCGCGAAGATGCCGGCGCCCGCCCGGATCACCGTACGGTCGCTATGCAGGGGCTTCCACGCGATGCCGACTCTCGGTTCCCAAACCACCGCCTGGGTGTTGGAGTAAGCATTGTGCTGGCCAGAGAGGATGAACTGGTTGTACGGCGTGGAAGCCGCGCCGGGATCGGCCGTTCCCGTAAAGGCCGAATTGAGGCGCGAAAAGCAGTTGGAATCGCACGTCGGGCTGGCATAGCTTTCCAGGCGCAGATTCAGGGAAACGGTCAGGTGTTGATTTACCTTCCAATCGTCCGCCACGTACCCTCCGTAGGTGTTCAGGCGAATGCCTTGCTCCGGAGACGAAGGAAACGCCTGCTGCAGCGACGTGCTCGGGCCACCGCCATTAAAGAAGTCTGTCAGGTTGGTGGTAATCGAACCGTTGGTGGGGCCGGCAAGCGCCTGGAAGTCGAGATCGGTTACGGTATCGTGCAGCCAGCTAAATCCGGCGCGGAAGGTGTGGGCTCCATGAACGTGGGAAACGTCGTCCAGGATCTGATATTGGAAGACGCGCCGGCCTTGCGGAAAAAAGAAGGGGCCGGGTTCTCCATACGCTCCCACGCTCGAAAACGGCGATCCGGAGAACGACAGGAAGGTGGGCAATGCCGCCAGCGCGCCAGTGGCGTCGGTGGGTACGAAAACCGCGGCGTAAAATAACGACGAGCCCTTGAATTCGTTCACCGTATTCGGCCCGAAGACGTGCGTCTCGGAGACCTGGCCGGTCATTTGAGGCTGGTTGCTCTGATCGTTGAACGTCGATCCGAACGGGCTGGTATACGTGGGCTGGAATCCGTTGTCCCGTACAACGCGGATATAGCCATGGTCTTTGTCGCTGAAATTGTGATCTACGCGCGCCGACCACATGTACTCTCTATTGGTATTGGGCGGCGTCGTCCGGAACTGCAGCGCGCAGGGGACGCCGGTGGCCAATCCGGTAAAGTCCTGGCAGCCGCCATTGTTCGCCACCGGTGTGGCAGCGCCCACGCCGGGAGCGTTGTTATAAACGGCGAACACCTGTTTATAGAAGGGGATCTCGGCGGCGTTGCCGTTCGCGGCCAGGTTCGCCAGGGTCGCGGCCTGGAATTGCGGACTGGGAACCAGCGTCAGCGTGCTGGCGGTCGGCAGAACATTGCGCAGCCCTTCGTAATCGACGGCGAAGAACGTATGGTTCTTCCAGATGGGGCCCTGCACTCCGGTCTGC
>CAZARO010000340.1:0-6083 GCA_964487165.1 uncultured Solibacteraceae bacterium
GGACCCCAACTGGTTAGGCTGGATGAAGTATTGCGGCGAAGTCGGCGTTCGGCAATGGGATCTCGCCAAAATCGACGTGCGGGGGCCTCAAATCGCTTCGGTACAGAAGAAGTACCGGCTGCATCCGGACATCGAACTCCAGTTGAAATGGATGGGGCCGATGGAGGAACTGCCGCCCAATCTCGGCTGGGTGCGCCCGGTCACCGATTACATCCCCGTCTAGCGGGAGGCCTTCAGAGCAGAACGAGCCTTTGCACCCGGCCGGGAGAGCCGGCCTTGCGTGGCCGAAGAGGTACGACTGCGTCGCCGTGCACTCGCTGATATGCCGCCGGGCGCCGCTTGGTCATTTGCGTCGAAGTCTCCTGGGGCAAACGGAAGACTGGCGCCCAGGCCCACGAAACGTTGATCGCATCCAAAATGCAAGACGCCGAAATGTAGCCGACGGCCATCTAGCTTAGTACTCCATTTCATAAGTTCGCCAGCGTATTCTGCTGCAACCGCTCCCTGATGTTCGCGGCTCTGAACGAGGCTGCATGCAGAGCCGCGACCGTAAAGTAAGGGAGTGGTCATCGACGACCGGAACGTTGAACTTCGCGCCCGAAAGTAGCTAAGGAGTGTACGCGAGCCCGCCGCCATCCACTTTGGCCTCCAAGACGTCACCCCCGGCTGAGACCGAGCTGCTTCCGAATGGCCTGGGGAATGACGACCTGGTTCTATCTTTAGCTGTGACCATCTCCCCATGGTGCGTTCCCGGGCACTACTCCCTATTCAGGCAAATTCTCAAGGTCCGCCAAGTCCTTCGCCCGCGCGCTGGCCGCCTTGTTCTCCCGAAGACGAGCCAGACTAATTACGGGGACGGCCAATTCCTCAATCCGGATCACTTCTTTTTCGGCGTAACACGATTCGGACTCTACTCCGGAAATAGACGTGAGGATCGCAATTCGAATCGGCGGCGCTCCCATTCGAACCACTTGATTGGCGACGAGAAACAGATCTGGAGTCAACGCTGCCGTGACGAACCCGAACTGACGAAGGGCGCGATCGATTCTGGCAGCGTTTTCCGGGCTAATCCTGACCCGAACGTCGAGATCGTTGGTAGCCCTGATGTGGCCGTGTATGGCGACCGCGTACCCGCCGATCGAAAGGTACTCAACGCTATTTGAGTTGAGCGACTTCAAGAACCCTTTGAAGTCCCTCGCTAGCGCCGGTATAGCCATAGAAGGTCCCCCGCAGGAGTTCGAGCGCCCGCAGCCGCTCCTCGACTGGTCGGGACAACCAATACGCAAGAGCGTCGTCCGGATCCGTCAAGCGCGCGACAGAAAAATGCGTGCGGTCCAGCCGGAAGTCATCGGTCCGTTCCTCAGGCCCCGCGTCCATAACGCTAGTTTACCGAACTGTGGTAGATATCGAGAGTGACCGAAATCCTTGCGCTCGCCGTGGCCTGGTTCTTCCAGGCGCCGCCGAAACCGGCGCCGCCGGCGTTTCACTCATTCTCGTATCAGAGCCGGGTGCTGGACGCCGCGCGGACGTACCGAGTTCTATTGCCCGCTGGCTACGAGAAATCGCGCCTACGCTACCCGGTGGTGTACTGGCTGCACGGCGTGGAGCCGGAGCCCGAAGCGCGCGAGGCGCGGCTGGCAGCCTACGTCTCCTCGCACAATCTGATTCTGGTGGACGGCGGACCGGAAGAATCCCAGGGCCAGTCCACCCTGTACTTTCCCGAACTGGTGGAGCAGATCGATGGCACAATGCGCACCATCGCAGACCGCGGCCATCGCGCCGTCGCGGGCATTGCCGGCGGCGGCTTCATGGCCCTGTTTCTGGCGGGCAAATACCCGGACCTGGTGGGCAGCGCCTCCAGTTTCGAAGGGACGCCGGAAGCCTTCGTGGGGCCAGCCGCCTTCCCCGTGGAGTACAATCACGACGATATTTCCGATAACTACGACGGCGTGCGCATTCGCCTCACGCGCAGTTCGGCCGACTCGCTGGCCTTCTACCACCGCCGCCTGGACTCCCTCTGGAACTATACCCGCCCGTCCTTCGAGAGCGCCACTTTCCTCGCCGGGCAGGACCTGGCGGAGATCGATCGCACGCTCGACTTTCACATGGGCGCCTTCGCACTCCCGCTTCCGGCGCCCGCCACGTTCAGCCATGCCGACCCCTGGCCGAATTTTACGGTGTGGGGATGGGAGGTCGTCTCCGGCCGCAAGCAGCCGGGATTCACGGTGCTGGAGAATGTTTCGAACAGCGGGTTCCGGTCGTCGGTGCGGCAATACCTGCCGGCCGGCGCCACCATTCCGGAAGTGAATCTCTCTATAGGGTCGCCGGCGATCTATCCACCGGGAGTGGCGCTCACGGTGACTTACATTCACCTACTCGATGGCAAGGTGCGCCGCACCGAACAGCGGGTGGATGCGCACGGACGGTTGAACTTCGAACTCACCGGCGACGCGTGGGAGGTGGCCGTCTCCAACGGGCCGTTGGTGACGGTGTTGGGGTACACCATCGCGGACGCGAACTGGGCGACGGCGGGCCAGCCGGTTCATTTGAAAGTGCGGTTCTGGAACAAGGGCGGCGCGCGGCTTGGTACTTCGATGGTGCGCTGGGAGAGCCCCAACCCGGGGGTAACATTCGCCACTCCCAAAGGCTGGCTGTTCGCGCTCGCACCCGGCGAATCAGCCGAACTGCCGGTGACGTTCACGGTGAACGATCGGGATCGCGCCGTAGTGAAGATCTTCGCGTTGGCGGGCGCCGGCCGCCTGCCCATCGAGGTGCCGCTCTTTCCGCCCGCGGAGCCATCCAAGGATTTTCAAATCGCCGATGGGCGCTCCCTTACCGTGTACCAGCACGCTACGCAGAAAGCCAGCCTGCGCTTCGGCGAAGGCAACGGCGATGGCCATGCCGCGCCGGGCGAGACCTTCGCCGTGCTGCTGCCCGATGGCGGCGAGCTGCGGGCGGCGGAGCTGTTCACCAACGATACCTGCGTGGACAACGCCATGCGCGGCTCCGATTCATGGAATGACTACGACCATTCGGGCGCCTCGGTAAAATATTCGCTGCCCTCGATTCGCCTGGATTGCGAGCCCGGGCACGTGGTCCACATGCTGGCCCGCATCCAGATTCCGAATGGCGCGGGCACGCAGGTGAAATACTTTTCGCTGGAGTTTCCAGTGTGGTACCGCAACGAAGGTAAGTGACCCTCAACGCCGCGGCGGCGAGCGCCTCTTAGTGATCGCCGCGCCCGACCAGGTTTCGTCGACGGCGCAGATTTTGCTATCCACCAGATCGTAGGGCGACACCATCGCTCGGATTGACATGAGGGTCAGGTCGCACGGCATCGCGGAAGTGCGCTTGGGCCAGCAGACCCACAGCGTGCGTCCGCGCGTCATGTGCGCGGCCACGCCGGGCAGCGCGCGGGCGAGCGCGGCGGCGGACTTCACGAACAACAGAATCAGATCGGCGCCGCCCAATTTGTTTTCCAGCCGCACGCCCTGGGGAAGCGGACCGAGAATCTGGCGGCTGTCCGCAGGCGCCCCCAGCAGCGCCACCACCGAGCCTTCGCCGATGCGCAGCTTCTTCGCGAGCGGCGTGGCCGCTACCTTGGGAGGAGCCGCCTGCCGGGGAGCGCGCTCAATGGCGCGCTGGATGGCGGGGGCGACATCGGGCCAGGTGGCGAAGACCGCACCGGGCAGCACCTCGCGCACGCGGGCGGCCTTCTCGGGATCGCCTTTCAGGAAAACCAGCGGGATGTTTCGCGTACCTTTCTGTTCGCGCAGCAGCACCCCCATGGTCCGGCCGTAGGAAGGAAGCTCGGTGAGGTCGATCAAGATGGCATCGGGGGGATTGGCGCGGATGTCGCGGAACGCCGACGGTCCCAAGGCGGGATACGCGGCGGCTTCCAGGCCTTCGGAGCAGAGGCGCCGCGCACGCTCCGCGGCCACTGCGGGTTTCCGATGGATCACCAGAACGCGCGCCGCCCGGCTACCCGCGGACACCACCGGGCTACCCGCGGACGGCACTGGCCGGAGCCAGGCGGCTGCGGATCTGGTTCATCACGTCGGACGCCAGGAACGGCTTGCGCAGCACCGGGAAATTGTGTTCCTCGCAGAGCGCTTCTTCCTCCGGCGGCAGAATGGTCCCGGTCATCACGATGACCAGCATTTGCGGCACGGCTTGCAGGAATTCGACGCCCAGCTCCACGCCATTGCCATCGGGCAGCATGTAGTCGAGCAGGGCGGCGTTGGGTTTGTGCAGCAGCGCCAGGCGTTTGGCTTCGGTGGCCGATTCGGCGGTCAGCAAGGTCCAGCCGGCATCCGCCATCAGCCTTTCGAGGAAGTGCAGCAGGTCGCGATTGTCGTCCACCAGCAGGACCGTGGGATTGGCCGCCGGGGTGGGATCCAGCGCTTGACTGGAGCGGATGATCAGCTTCTCGGGCGGATCTTCCACTTCCACGCGCACGCGCGAGCCGGGGTTCACCTGGTTCGTCGCCACCAGGGTAGCCAGCGGCTGGGTGAGGAAGCGGTGGATGGTGCGGTTCAACTCGCGCGCCCCATACTCCGCGCTGGTCCCTTTCTGGAGCAGGAACTGGCGGGCCTCGAAGGGCACTTCCAACATGAACGACCGGTTGCCGAGGCGGGTATTCACGTGGTTCTGCAGATCGGTGATCTGATGGTCGAGGATGGCCGAGAGGGCTTCGGGAGTGAGCGGCTGGTAAGTGATGATGCAGTCGATGCGGTTGACGAATTCAGGCGAGAAGCGCTTGCGTACGGCTACCATGCCGATGCTCTGCAGCTTGCCGGTGAGATCTGTGCGCTCACTCGTGCCCTGTGCCGACTGGAAGCCGAAATCGGGATTGATCTCGCGCAGCATTTCGCGCGCGCCCAGGTTGCTGGTGAGAAAGACCAGGCTCTTTTCGAAGTTGACTGAGGAGTTGTCTCCCAGGCGCAGCACGCCTTTATCGAGCACGCCGAGTAACAGCCGCGTCATGGAGGGCGCGGCCTTTTCGATTTCGTCGAACAGCACCAGCGAGAGGGGGCACTTTTCACTGGTGACGGCATTGAGCTTCTGCTGCGTGAGCATGGGCTGGGTTTCGCGGTGGCCCAGGTATCCGGGGGGGGCGCCAATCAGTTTGGCCACCTCATGCTCCATCTGGAATTCACCGCAGTCCACTTTCAGGATGTTTTTTTCGCTGCCGTGCAGCACTTCGGCGAGCGCTTCCACGGTTTTGGTTTTACCCGTACCGGTGGGTCCTAATAGCAGGAACACGCCGACTGGCCGGCCTTCCGGCGCCAGGCCCGCTTGAAACATCTGAATGTAGGGAACAATGACGCGCGTGGCGTTGGGCTGTCCTACAACTCTCTGAGACAAGACAGCCGTGAGATCTTCAACGGGATCCACGGACGGTTTCTTGGCCCGGCTTGAGGAATTCTTTGGTTTCTCCATCCCGTACTCTGTTTTGATTATAGCGGCGGACGGGTCCTTCGTTCGCGTACGGCGACGCATTTCCGGGTGGTTCGGTTCCTTCATGGAAAGCCCCTTTTCACTACAAAATGCAGTAGCTTAGCCGCATGTACGGGTGGTGGCAAAAAAAATTGCGTTGCGGTGAACGACAAAGCCTTATCTTCCCTAATTATCACAGGTAGCGGGCGTCGTGGGGAAAAGAATTCCTTAACCACCCCGTAACAACCGGGAAATTTCAGGACTCGGAAGGGGGACTATCGATGGCGGAATGTGATTCTGCCCTTGGTGAGATCGTAGGGGGAGAGTTCCAAAGTGACTTTATCGCCCGCCAGGACGCGGATGCGATTGCGGCGAAGCCGGCCCGCCAGGTGAGCCAGCACTACACGTTGGTGTTCGAGTTGTACGCTGAACAAGCCGCTGGGGAATTTTTCTAAAACCGTACCGGTAACTTCTATGCTGTCCTCTTTACTCATAAACCTCCAGGATTTCGGATTGCGGACCGGCCGGAGCGAATCCCGGCCGGTCCGCGAAACGTTAGGCCGCAGTGACGTTGGTCGCCTGCAGGCCTTTGGGCCCTTTCGTCACCTCAAATTCCACTCGAGCGCCTTCATCCAGGCTGCGGT
>CAZARO010000341.1:0-6080 GCA_964487165.1 uncultured Solibacteraceae bacterium
TGCGCACCGCATCGCCCATCGCCGCGAACGGCCAGATCGTGGTCCCGGAAGGCAGCTACGTGCAGGGCGTGGTGACGCACTCCCTTCGCAGCGGCCGCGTGAAGGGCAAGGCGGAGTTGTCCATTCGCATCGATACCTTGACGTTGCCCAGCGGCAGGGTGATCAAGCTCTCCCCGCGCTTGAATTCCGTCGATTCGGAAGGGAGCGAGCAGAAGGTCGTCGACTCCAATGAGAACGAGATCAAACAGGGGGCGGGCAAAAGCGCCGACTCGGCTCGCGTGGCCGAACTGGGCGGCACCGGCGCGGCGATAGGCGGACTGGCGACGCGCACCTGGTCGGGAGCCGGCATCGGCGCGGGCGCCGGCGGGGCCGTTGGGCTGGCGACCGTCCTTCTGACGCGCGGAAAAGAAGTCGAATTGCGCCATGGAACGACCATCGACGTGGTCTTCGATCGCGCCGTGCCGGTGGAATAATTACAAAAAAAGCGGCCGCCTAGGAGGGACTACTGAGGAAGGCAGCCGCTGAAGGATTCGTCTAGCTTGCGTCTAGACTCCAGCCCATACTAAGCCAGGTACACCGGCCCTGGGCACTATCTTTCGGACATCGGGAGCGCCGTGCGGAGCGGTATCATGGTGCCTGATCCGGCATGGCTAAAGCTCGGCCCGCTCAGCGGCCCTCCACAATCCCAATTGAGCCGCAAGTAGCGCGGTCCCGCTGGTTCCCCTTCGTGGCCGCCGCGTTGGCCGTGGTCTTGTGGTTCGGCTGGTTCTCGCCCGAGATTTACGATTCCGATTTCTGGTGGCACCTCAAGACCGGCCAGTATATGGTGGAGAATCGCACGCTTCCGGTGCCCGATCCCTTTGCCTTTACCACCGCCGGCGCGGGCGAAGCTTATGCCGGCGAGGCCGTCACGCGGCATTTCAATCTCACCCACGAATGGCTGGCGCAAGTGCTCTTCTATCTGGTCTGGCGCGCGTCCGGTTTTGCGGGCGTGGTGCTGTTTCGCGCCACCCTCCTGGCGGGTTTTTGCGGACTGGTCGGGCTGGTGGCGTGGCGGCGATGCGCCGGCTTTTACCGCTCGCTGGCGGCAGCCTGCGCGGCGGCCGGAATGGCCATTGGGTTCGCCCTCGACCGTCCGTACCTGATCACCTTTCTGCTGCTCGCGGCCACCATCGCGATCCTGGAGTATCGCCGCTTCGTCTGGCTGTTGCCGCCGCTATTCCTGGTCTGGGCCAACTGCCACGGCGGCTTTTTCCTGGGCTGGCTGGTGTTGGCAGCCTATTGCGCCGAGGCCTGGTGGAAGCGTTCCGGCGACGCACCTAGTCTCTCGATGGTCAGCGCGCTTTCGGTGCTGCTCTCGGGCGTGAATCCGAACGGCTTTCGCATTTTGCAAGTGCTGCTCTATTACCGCGGCAGCAGCCTTACCAGGAACCTGCTCGAATGGGCCCGCCCCGCGTGGTTCAGCTTCAGCGAGTTCACGGTTCTGTGGCTGGCGGCCGCGCTGCTGATGTTATGGGCATGGAGACGCGTTCGCCTGGTGGACTGGATCCTGTTCCCCGCCTTCGCCGCCGCCGCCTTCAGCGCCCAGCGCAATACCATCCTGGTAGGCTTGATAGCGCCCATTGCCATCGTTTCCTATCTTCCCTGGAAGCCGAAATGGAGCCGCGCGCTGCCGGCGATGGCGCCCTTCGCCGCGTCGCTGGTGCTCATCGGCGGCGCCATGGCGGCGTCCTGGGGAAGCTTCTTTCAGTTGCGCGCGGCCGAATGGCGCTATCCCTCCGGAGCGGCCGATTTTCTGCTGGCGCACCACGTCGAAGGCCCCATTTTCAATACCTACGAATATGGCGGCTACCTCATCTGGCGCCTCTGGCCGGCGCAGCGCGTGTTCATCGACGGCCGGTCTCTCAGCGAATCGCTGTTTCAGGATTACGGCAAGATTCTCTACAACGTGGAAGAGAACGGCGTCAACGAAGCGCAGCTACTGCTCGACCGGTACGGCGTCCAGACTATCGTGATGAATACCTTCGAGTACAGCCAGGGGCTGGTCTACCGGCTGGCGCCCGCGCTGGCAGATCCGCAGCAGACCGAGTGGAAACTGGTGTATGACGATCCCACCGCCATCGTGCTGATGCGCCATCCGCCCGCCGGCGTGGCAGCGCTCGACTCCCTGCGGGTGCTCACTCACATGGAGGCGGAGTGCGATCTGCACTTACGGCACGATCCTCGGCAGGCGCTGTGCGCGCGTGCTTTGAGCCAGGTCTTTACGCAAGTTGGCGACCAGGCGCGGGCACGCCAATGGTATGAGACGTATCGGCAATACGCGAGCTCAGAGCGTTGAGGCGGTCATTTGCTCTCTAACTACTTTCTGGCGCAAAATTACCGTCGATTGCCAAAGGCCGCTTGCTGACTGACGCGCGCGGCTCTGTAACACCTCGCTGATTCCACAACACTTCTTACTGAGTCGCGACCGTAAGGGAGTGGCCATCGACGACCGGAAACTGAATTTCGCGGCAGAAACTAACCATGCAAGCTCTTGCCTTGATATCCCTGCGGGAACTAGGAGTCGAGGGGCTTGCTTGCGCGCGCGGCTCAGAATGGTGTCTCTGCGTTCGCTAGAGCCTACCGAGCCGCGATCGCGAGGGAGCGGTCAATCAGCCGAATATTTCACACCGTATAACGGGAACTAACTGGCGGGCTGAAGCCCACCCTACCGGTGGCGCGGAGTTCGCCCGTCGTTAGTGGCCGCCGACACGCACTGCGGGGTGTACCGCTGGCGGCGGCGCGATCGGGCGCGTGACTGGCGGATGCGGCAGCCCGGACGCTGGCGGAACGCCGATTCGCAGCGGCGGATGATACGGCAGATAAGGAGATCGCCCGAATCCGCTCAAACCGCCGCCCACAGGCAGCCGCAGCAGCGCTGGCCGGTAAGTGTAGCCGGGCAGATAAATGGAATAGAAACCGGGTTGATACGGGCCCATCGTCCCATAGAGCCCCGGCTGATACGGCGACCCGTACGGGCTCAGGCTCGAACCGATCGAGGGATACCCCAGCAAGGGAAAATAGGTGAAAGCGTCAGCCGGCAGGTAAGAGCTGGAGATCGACGCGGGATCCTGAATGTCCGCCGCAATGGCGTTGTCCGCGGAAACCGATTGGGCGCGGCCCTCGGCCCAATCATTGAGCGCGTCGGGAGCGTCCACGGTCGATTTCGCGGGCGTCAGCTCATTCGCGAACGCCATGTCCATTCCCTGCGCCACGGACACCGGAGCCGCGGCACCGGCGGTCGACACTTCCACCGTTCCCCCGCGGACCTGCAACCGCGGCGGGTCGCTATCCACCCGGTAGGAGCCTTCGTGAGGCTGGCGTATGCTCCAGTCCTTATAAGTCAGCGTGACGGACGTGCCCGTGACCGAGTCCGCCGACTCCATCAGCGCCGTCCCCGCGACCAATTCCACGCGGGTATTCGAAAGATCGTTGGAAAGCAGACGAATCGCGCTCTTTTCGCCCACGCGCAGGATCACCCCCGGAGTGAGCAGCACCTCCGCCCGGCCCTGCTCGGTGCGCAGTTCGGCGCCCTCCGGGATGCTGGTAAACTTGCCGAAATGCGCTTCCAGGGGCCGGCCGGCCACGGTAACCGCGCCCTCGAAAAAGTGCACCACCCCGGAACGGGTGGAGATTACCGCCTGCCCATAAGCAGACAACGCCAAAGCGGCGCCTGCCGCCACAAGTGAAAAAGAATACACCGGGACACGAGACATAAAACACCCACTCCCGTCACGAGTATCGGTCTATCCGCTCCCCGCGTCAAGGGGCTCGAAGAAGCCGGTAGTGCTGAAGGTGCCAGCGGGCTCGTGGGGCAGCGGCCGCTCCGCATCGAGCGAAATTCCCTTATAGTACTGTCTATGGCCATCATCGCCGTCGCGGGACGGAAGGGCGGAATTGGCAAATCCACTATCGCCGGCAACCTGGTAGCGGAATTCATCAGCATGGGGCGCACGGTAATGGCATTAGACGCCGATCCGCAGCACAGCCTGGCGACCTGGGCGGAGCAGGGCGACGGCGTGCTCTCGCGCTGCGTCGAAAGAGTCACCGAGACGCGCTCCTTGCGGGCAGGCGCGCGGGCGGCGGAGAAACACGTCGACCTGGTAGTCATCGATACGCCGCCCGGCTCACCGGAGACCACCTATCAGGCGGCGCTGGCGGCGGACCTCATGTTATTGCCCTGCGGACCATCGCCGCTCGACCTGTTCGCCTTGAAGGAGGCCCTGTCGCTATCGCTCAAAGCGCGGGCAGAACGGCGCTCGAAGAAGCCGCGCATCCGCTTCGTGCCGTCCAGGGTTCTCATGAGCAGTAACTTGAGCCGCGGGCTGGAAGCTTCGCTCAAGGGTATGGGCAAGAAGGTGCTGCCGGCCATTGGACAGCGCGTAGTGGTGGCGGAGTCGGTTTCGAGCGGACTCACGGTGTCGGAATACGCGCCGCAGTCCCCGGCTCACGAAGAGTTTCGTAAGTTGGCGAAGGCCGTGGACAAGCTTCTGTAGGGCCGCCAGTTTCCGCCGCCTCTCGCGGGCGCGGCTCCCTACCGCACAGAACCCTTGAGCTCCTGAATTTCCTTCACTTTTTTTCGCACGATGGCGGCTTGATCCATATTCGGACTGATTTTCAGCGCGGAAAGGAAATTGCTCTCGGCGTTGGTCAGATACTCGGCGCGGTTTTCGTTGTTGAAGAGCAGCGTGTAGCATTCGCCCAGCAGGACGTACGAGTCGGGATCGTCGTGCTCGGCGGCGAGGGAGTTCCGGCAGTACTTGATGGCCCGCAAATAATCCGACTTGCCGATCTCGGCGGCGCAGAGGCCATAGTATGCGGCAGCTTTGTGCGCCCGATAGAGGAATTGAATTCCCGTGCGGTGTTTCGAAATGCCGGTGCCGATGGCGAAAAACGCGATCTTGCGCAGCGTTCCGGAGCCGAATTCTTCCAGCTTCAGGACGTTCTGATAATCGTCGACCGCTCCATCGTAATTCTTCTGCGCGCGGCGCGCCTCTCCGCGCATCAGGTAAGCCTGCCCCGAGTACGCATCCAGCGCCAGGGCCCGATTGGCGGCCTCCTCCGCTTCTTGCGGGCGATCGGCCAGATAGAGGGCCTCCGCCAGCGTGCTCGCCACCAACGTGTCGTGCGGATCCCCGGTGGCCGCCTGCTGTAGCTGCCGAACGGCTTCCTGGTAATCGCCGCTTTCCATCAGCAGGGCTCCGGTTTGCGCGCGCGCCTCCACGAAGTCCGGGTCGATCTCGGCAGCGCGCTTGCACGATTTCAGCGCCATGGCCGTCTGGTCCTGTTTCTGCTGGATGCGGCAAAGCTCCAGCGCCGCACGGCTATAATCCGGCTGCTCTTTCAACGCGGCGGAGAGCAGGCCGGCAGCTTTGGTGAGATCGGCGGGCGATGCCTGCGAGCGCTGCCAAATTTCTACCGCTTGATCGTAATCGGCTTTCGCCTGCGGTTTGATTTTGCGCTGGTACAAAAGGTGGAGGGAGACCGTCTGGGTGCCGCCTGGAATCACATTCACATCCACCGAGACCGGCTCGTACCCCATGCGCACGCCGCGCACCGTGTGCGACCCCGCGGCGAGACCGGGGACCGCGAGCGGTTTATCGCGGCCTGCAATTCCGAAGCTTTTGTCGTCGATAAAAACCTCGACGCTCTCCAGATTGACATCGATCACCACGGTGCCGTTGCTCAACTGTGGGAGATTGGCGATGATCTGGCTGCGCTTGGCCGGACTGAATCCCAGGATCATGTTGTCCGGGAAGTCGCCCATGTCAACCGGGGACTGCACCTTGCCGTTGCCTCTCTTGGTATAGTTACGTACCTCGCGCTCCACATAGCCGATCAACTCGTCGGCGGTTACCACACCGTCAGTGGGGCTGTCATCGGCTTCTCCTAGCCAGCCTTTGACCAGGAAGTAGGTGAACACGCCGTTGCCGCCGGCCAGTCCGGGATCTTCATAGCTCACCTCCGACGCCCGGCTGGAGGCCAGCGTCAGGAAGCCCTGGGGCAGACCGCGCACGCTGTTATTCAAGCGGTCGGCGCTC
>CAZARO010000342.1:0-6069 GCA_964487165.1 uncultured Solibacteraceae bacterium
GCGGTGTACGCGTTCAGGAGCCGGCTGACTTCCTCCAGCAAGGAAGCTAGGCGTTATATCCAAGGTCCTTGACGAGGATCAGGAAGTAGCGGCATTCCTCGACCGATCCCTCCGCGAAGTCGGCATCAAGGTTGCCGCCTGAAACCGTCACAACGAGAACAAAATTCTCGTTGGGGCCCCTATAACGGGAACTAATGCCGCATAGTTTTCCCACTTTCGGGCATCTACGCAAATAGTGGGGCGGACGGCCCGCGTCCGCGTCCGACCCCCTGGCCGGGCTCTTCTTGACCTAAGCGCCGAATCCACAGAAGGAGCGGGACGAGGGCGTCCCGCGCAGGCCAGGGGCCTGCCCTACTAGATTTCCGCACAATTTCGCCTTTGGGAAAACTATGCGGCATTGTAGGCTTCAGTCCGCGAAACGACCGCTTGACAGAACTCGCACTCGCAGTCATTTCTAATGAACTCCCGGGTCGTCAGCGAATAGACCCTGTTGCGTGGACTGCAGGTAATCGAGCTTGTCCTGCAGGTGGGTCCTTTGAGGGAACGGGTAGACGGACCCGGCTTCCTTATTGCACTCCGGCATGCTGCGGCCGGCGAGAATGCAGGTCCGCCACGCGGCCTTTGTCTTGCGGAATGACTCCATCCTGTCCGGATCGACGCGATTCATCACGGCCGGGGGAAGCACCAGAACCAGGAGGACGGCCGCTGGGTCGATGCGCAGCCGCGGCCAGTGGACCATGAGCGAACAGAAATACAGGCTCAGGGTGCTGAGCTGCATATAGTTGGTGTAACGCGAAGCGTGCGCGGTGAAGAGGCCGTCGCAGGTTCGGGCGAGCGCGGCGGGCGGGCAGAACAGCAGGACAAACGCACTTAGGGCCGCGATCGCGTAACTTACCGGCAGCTGTTTGCCCTCTTTCGCCAGGACTTCTTTCCAGCCATACCACGCCGCGGCGGCGGCCAGAACAAGCCCGATAGCTCCCACAAATCTGGAGATGAGCCCGAGGCCCGTAATGCTAAACGGCGCCGCGTACATGAGATCCATAAACCACAGATACTGCGAAACCGCGGGGGCGAAAACGGATGGACAGTTGGAAGCCGGATCGAGGCGATACCCTACGAGAAAAGAAACGAGGGATGCGACCGACGCTACCGTGCAGCCCACCAGATAGTACTTATCGGTCCGGGCTCTACTGGTATGTGCCCGATAGCTTGCGAATAATAATACCGGAGTCAGAAAGCCCACAAAGAAACCATAACCTGTGTAAGTAATCAGAAAGGTCAGTATTACGATGAGGGTAAACTTCGTGCGCTCATTCTTGCACGTCCACGCGAGACAATAGAAGATTACCAGGATAGGCAGGATCACGTGCGCGAGATTGACTGTCATCCAGATCATGTCCCAGCGGGCCGGAGTAAGCATGATCATCGGTATGATGACATCCTTCCAGGATAAGGAACCGAACAGCCGGTATTTCAAGTACCATCCGCACAGTCCCGCGGCGACAACCAATCCGGCCGCGAGGAACGCCTCGGTGCGGCTGTTCCAATGGAACAGGGGCTCGACTAGCGCGGAAAGGAGACCACCGAGCCCCTGCCGATGCGGTCCGTGCTGCCACCGGAAGATCTCCCAGAGGGAGTGGTCCTCAAAGAGTGTAGCGTCGTCGAAATCCCACTGGTCCCAGTAGAAAACGTTGACCGCGTTCTGCGCCGTCAATTGGAAAAGCCGGAACCCCATGACTGCGAAAGTAGCGCCCACCAGGGCCAGAGCGCCCAGCGGAGCCTTCTCGGAAGAGGAAAACCCACGTGTCGGAGAGGTCATTCGACGTTTGGCGCGCCGCCGGCGTACCAGAGGACTTTGGTCTCGCGCGCCCGCTCCAACCAGGAAGTCAGTTTGGATTGTAAGTATTGATGACTGGGGCTTTCGATAAACCGGAACACGAGGGCCGAGACGGTAACCACCCCCGCGACGTAGAGGCCCATCTCGACCGGACCGGTGGGCGCCCGGTGTGCCAGGCGATCGACAATCCGGTCCATGTAATGCAAGGCCGGACCGTGAAGTATGTACAGAGCGTAACTGGCGTTACCTAAGAAGACTAGCGGCGGAAGGGAGACCAGCCGGGCAAACGTTCCGCCACCTAGCGCAAGCCCGAGAACCAATAGCGCGTGCAGCGGAGTAAGGAGTCCGTCGTGAACTAAAGGGTAAGGCAAGTAATTCGCCTTGGAAAGTATGAGTAACTCGGTTACAATGGCGGGAATATAAAGATAGTAGCCGCGGTTCAAGAGCCGGCTATCCCGGTCACGCAGTTCCGTATAGAGCCTGCCGGCGACAATCCCCACGCAGAATGCCGACAGGTGCACCAACGGATTGAATTTCACCAGGTTCTCCATAAACAGGTCGGTATTCAGGTTCATCAAAGTGGCGGGTGCATCGCCGAGGCCGGGAACTGGCGCGATCAACGCCGCTAGCGGCACAGTCATACCGGCAGCCCATATCAGCAGGCCCGCTCCAACCAGGCTGCCGAGCCCCTGCAATCTCCACAGCACCACCCCAAGGAACGGGAAGCAGCAATAGAAAAAAGCTTCGTTCGATAACGACCACCCGGGCGTGTTCCAGGAAGTGGCCAGAGTGGGAAACCAGGATTGCAGAAGCGCCAGATTAATAAGCGCTACCCGTTTCCGCCCCAACCCGGCGAGGCTGACGAAAGGAACCATCAATAGAAGGCCGAGACAGTAGACCGGATAGAGCCGCGATAGCCTGGCAATGACAAACCGGACTAGCTGCCGTGGGGGCCAGAGCTTCTCCAGGGAGTAAGTGTAGGAAAGAATAAAGCCGGATAGGACAAAGAAGATACCGACAGCGACATAGCCGGTACGAAACAGGCAGAATATCGGGCTGGGAAGCCGGATTACCTGAGAAGCCATATAGCCCTCAGGGCCGGCCTGATGGAAAATGACTACCCAAAATGCTAGAACAAAGCGGATGCCGGTGAGCGGTAATAACTGCCCTTGCGGTCGTGGCACCAAGTCATGTTAGCACAGGCCCGTGTTTGAGCCCTCTATACCGCCGAATCAAATTGTTTGTCGAGCTGTCATGTGCCAGCGCGGTCTCCTGCGGGCTCTCGAGCTCCGGCACGATGCGTTGCGCCAGCACTTTGCCCAGCTCCACGCCCCACTGATCGAAGGAATTGATCTGCCACACGGTACCCTGCACGAACACCGAGTGCTCATAGAGCGCTACCAGCTTGCCGAGCGTTTCCGGCGTGAGCTTGGCGGCGAGAATGGTATTCGTCGGCCGATTGCCCTCGAACACGCGATGCGGCGCCAGCCAGTCCGGCGTGCCTTCGGCCTTCACCTGCTCCAGCGTTTTGCCGAATGCCAGCGCCTCAGTCTGCGCGAAAACGTTAGCCATCAAGATATCGTGGTGGCGCCCCAGCGGGTTCAGCGTTTCTCCGAAGGCCAGAAAATCGCACGGAATGAGCCGCGTGCCCTGATGGATCAACTGGTAGAACGAGTGCTGTCCGTTGGTGCCAGGCTCACCCCAATAGATGGGGCCGGTCTGGTAATTCACCGCGGTGCCACTGAGCGTGACGTGCTTTCCGTTGCTCTCCATGGTCAACTGCTGCAGATACGCGGGGAAGCGCTTCAGGTACTGCTCGTACGGCAGCACCGCGACCGTCTCGGCGCCGAAAAAGTCGGCGTACCAAACTCCCAGCAGGCCCATCAGCACGGGAAGATTGGAGGCGAATGGCGCGGTGCGGAAATGCTCGTCCATCTGGTGGAATCCATCGAGCAGCGCGCTGTAATTCTCCGGCCCGATGGCCAGCATAGTGGAAAGGCCGATGGCCGATTCCATGGAGTAGCGCCCGCCTACCCAGTCCCAGAAGCCGAACATGTTGGCGGTATCGATGCCGAACTCCGCGACGCCCTTGGCATTGGTGGACACCGCCACGAAGTGCTTGGCGACAGCCTTTTGGTCACCGCCGAGCGCGTTCAGGGACCAATCGCGTGCGGTGTGGGCGTTGGTCATGGTCTCGAGCGTGGTGAACGTCTTCGACGAAATCACGAAGAGCGTCTCGGCCGCGTCGAGATCCTGCACGGCCTCCGCGAAATCGGTGCCATCCACGTTAGAAACGAAGCGGAACGTCATGTTCCGGTCGCTATAATGCTTCAGCGCCTCGTACGCCATCACCGGCCCCAGATCGGAGCCGCCGATTCCGACATTCACTACGTTGCGAATGCGCTTACCGGTGGCGCCAGTCCACTGCCCGCTGCGGACGCGGTCGGAAAACGCCGCCATCTTATCTAATACCGCGTGCACCTGGGGAACGACGTTCTCGCCATCCACCAGGATGGACGCATCTTTGGGCGCGCGCAGCGCTACATGCAACACCGCACGCTTCTCCGTGACGTTGATCTTCTCGCCGCTGAACATGGCGTCAATGCGCTGGCGCAGGCCCGACTGCTCAGCCAGCGCCAACAGCAAATGGAGCGTCTCGGCGGTGACGCGGTTCTTCGAATAATCCAGGAAGATTCCCGCGGCCTCAGCGGTGAATCGCTCGCCGCGGCCGGGGTCGGCGGCGAAGAGATTCCGCAGATGCAGGCTACGAATCTCTTCATAATGACCCTGGAGAGCCTTCCAGGCCTCGCGTTTCGTCAGCGGTAGAACTGCGCCCGGGGCGCCTGCGAGTGTTGCCATGTTGGGTTCCTCTTGGGTTCGTTCTTCAGTGTGCGACGGCCGTTTTGAGGTCGGCGCTCTTGGTCACGATCACGGACAGCAGCTCATTCCACGATTGCACGAAGGACTTGGCGCCGTCCGATTGCAGTTTGGCAGCTAAGGCGTCGACATCGACGCCAGCCTTGGCGAACTCCGCCAGCACGGCCTCGCAATTGCCGCCATCGGCAGGCAGAGCCGCGCCCACATTGCCGTGATCGTGGAAGGCTTTCAGGGTGCCCTCCGGCATGGTGTTCACGGTGAACGGCGATGCCAGACCTTCGATGTAGAGCACGTCGGACGCCTTCGGGTCTTTGGTCCCCGTACTGGCCCACAGCAGGCGTTGCGGGCGCGCACCAAAGTTGTACGCGCGCTGCCACTTCGCCGAGCCGAGCAGCGTGCGGTAGGCCTTATAGATGCGTCCGGAGACGGCGATGCCGAGCCGATTGTGCAACGGCTCAGGCACCTTCGACGCCACCGCGCCATCCCAGCGGCTGATAAATACCGAGGCCACCGATCCCACCACGGGATTCAATCCGGCGGCAATGCGGCGCTCAATGCCGCGCATGTACGCTTCCGCAGCGGCGACATACTGGTCGGCCGAAAACAGCAGGGTGACGTTGATGGGCACGCCCGCGAAAATGGCTTCCTCGATGGCCGGCAGGCCTTCTTTCGTGCCGGGAATCTTGATGAAGAGATTCGGCTGCCCCGCGCGCGCGTGGAGATCCTTCGCGGCGGCCAGGGTACTGGCGGTATCGTATGCCAACAGCGGCGAGACTTCGAGAGATACGAACCCGTCGAGGCCGGCGGTGCGGTCGTGGACCTTGCGGAACAGCGCTGCCGCGCGGGTGAGGTCTTCCAGCGCCAGTTCGAAGAAGAGCGCCTCGCCCGATTTGCCGGCCTTCACTTTTTCAAGGATGGCCGCGTCGTAATCCGTACTGTTCTTGATGGCCTGGTCGAAAATGGTCGGATTCGATGTGAGTCCGGTCACTGACAGGTCGTCAATGTAGTGCGCAAGAGTGCCGTTATTGAGAATTTTGCGAGTGATATTGTCGAGCCAGATGCTTTGGCCCAGGTCGTGTAGCGCTGCTGTCGCCTTCATCGTAATCCAAACCTTTCCTGTAAATGTATGGAGTTCCCAGGGGCGTCAAACGGTTCGAAAGAATTGTGGCCCAGCGTACCCTTCGTCCGTCTGCCGGCCGATCGCCATGGACCGATTATCGCACTGCCGCTGCGCGGAAAAATGACGCGCGCGTGACACGCTACTGAAGCTTGCCGGACGCGTTCTCCAGAACCACATTGGAAAGCACGCCCGTATCGGAGGTATCGGGCAGGTGCGAGCAGAAGCCTATGCCCAC
>CAZARO010000343.1:0-6066 GCA_964487165.1 uncultured Solibacteraceae bacterium
TCGATTTTGTGGAACGCCGCCTCGCCGATCAGGCCCAGTAGGCGTTCTTATTCGCGTGCAGATACGCGAAATCGTTATCGATCATCTGAAATCGAATCGGTACGGTGGGAAGTTCCACGCCCCGACGGGGCCGGAGCCGGATCACGGAATTTCCGCGGGCGTGAAACCCGCAATCGAGCAAGGCCTGGCGGGTAACGGCGTCGCTTCCCATGGAGACTACTTCCGCGGCGGCCGGATTTCCCTCCGCCTGCGATACCGCGAGTTGAATCACGGAGCGCCAATCCGCGCGATCTTCGGAATCCGTGTAGAAGTCGACAATGCGGACCTGGCCCGGCGCATGCGCCAGCAGGAAGTAGCCGCGGCCGGAACCATCCTTCGCCGCCGAGTAAAGCTCCATGGGCGCCGCGGGACATCGCAAGAGGTACGCGACGATGTCCGCGGTCCGTTCGAAGATGGCGACTCCATCCGCGGCGCGCGGCCATCGCATGGCGCATGAGGCCAGTTGTTCCGGTGCGATCCGACTCGCGCTCCATCCCGGCGTCCGCACCGATGGGGCCTGCAGCAGCCACAGCAGGCTTCGGGCAAACTGCGCCCCCGCGCGCACGGACGGCCTCTGCCCGGCGATCCGTTTCAGCGGCCGCAGCGGCCGGGCGTACCTGGTTGTCTCACCGCAATTCTTGAACCCCAGCGTCGGCAGCACGGCCTGCGTCATCGCAGTTCCGCCGACGGCCATCACCGCGTCCGCCATGCGCCCGATCTGATTCATCAGAATTACGCCCGTCCCCACGGACTGCGGATCGGCGGCCCAATCGATCACGTGGACCACCTTCAGGTGCTGCCGGCCGCTTACGCAGGAAAGCGGCACAACTGTTCCGTGGGCCACGATCTGGCCCTCCCTGGTCATCGTGTATCCGCGCGAGCCGGGCCAATCGGAACGCTCCTCCCAGCATTTCCAATGCAGGTGGCGGGGCGCGATCAGAGGCGCGTTGGCATCGACGCCGTAGACGCGTTGCAGGAACGCTGCCACCGCGGGTGCGTCCTGCGGAGAAGTGTCGCCAAACTGGGACGTCATGGTCGACTGAGTCTTTCCGGTTCCGGTGTGCCGGGCAGGTTGTCGATGGCCGACCGCATCTTGCCCTCACGAGGATTGGAACGTGCGATGACCATTTGCGAGAACGAACCGAAGATACGCCACCCCACCAACGATAACGAAGCAATTCGCTTTGCCAGCAGTAGATCGCCTGATCGGATTTGACAGATGCCGTCGAATTCCACGCCGTTGCACACAACATCGCCGCTGTCCACGGTTAGCGCCGGCAAGTACATGGAATGAGTACCCTTGAATCTTAGCAGTAGATTCAGTTTGGCCCCCACATCTTTTTCGGATTGATGAATCTCTTTTACGCGCAGCAGTGCCGAGCATTGTCGTCTGTTGGGGACAAGATCGCACGATGAATTGAGCACGATGTACTTGGGGCTCCCGGTAACACGCTCTCCCAAATAAAATGCCGACTCGGTGCTAACCACGTCTCCCTGCAGAAGCGCGAAATCGTCGTCTGGTTCATCGAAGCCCAACGCCTGCGCTTCTTGCGGGCGAATTGGCGTTCGAACCAGCGCTCCTGGCGCATTGAAAACAGCAATTCTCAGGATGGTCTTCGCCAGGCTTTCAGAGAAGCGTTTGATGGCCTCAATCTGAGCGTGGCTCTGAGACAATTGGACGAGTTGTTCTCCCAGTTCCGTGAGTGTACAGGCGGGCACGGGTTACAGTGGGCGTGGAATGTTGGCCGCGTTGACGTCAAAATCGTCGCCGGCGTCTTCAGCGGCCTCCGCGGCGGTTATCGCAAGCTGACCGTGCCCGGTGCGCTCGGGTAGCACGCGATAGTCGCCCAGCATAGACACGGACTGCATCAGGAGCTCAGTACTTTCCTGGTCTTTATGTTTGGCAACGATCTTCGCGGCCTTCACTACGAAGTCGATGCTATTTTTGATTCGGTGTACTTCGGAGGCAAGGCCCAGCAGTCTCTGAAAATCATCGTCCCGCACGATGCGATACAGGGCCGATTTGGCGTTCAGGGTTGCCACCATACCAGGGCGGATGCCTTCGAGGCAGGTGCTGCCCGATGTCCGAAACTGCTCAAATGAAGGCCAATACGGCCCCGGCGTCAGAATCGGCTCCCAACTGGAAGCGGTGCCGGAACTCGCGGACCAAGACGGTTCAACGGAAACACTGGCCGATGACATGTTATCCTCCCAAGACCAATCATATACCAATCTCCAACGAAAACACAACGAATTTCATTGGATACTCGCAATCTATTGATTATAAATGTGAAATCTCCTACTGCAGATTCGCGGTGGCTGCCGGCGAAGTGCCCAGCGCATTCGTCAGCGTCACCGTCACCGATAACACGGAAGACGGGCTCCCGTTCACCGTGAACGGCTGCGTGAGCGTGAACTGGCTGCCGAAGGGCGCCGAACTCGAACTGCCGTACCACTGCGTGAAGAGCGAGGTGATGGACGTGCTCAACTGATTCGTCACCAGGTTCGCCCCGTCCGATCCCGAGAACCGATACGCGCCGGTGTCCACGTCCCGATTGCTGGCGTAGCCCGTCACTGTCACCGTAAATCCGGTGCTCGTGCGGGCCGCCGTGACGCCGGTAATCACCGGCGCTCCGGCAGTGACCGTAATGGATTGGCTGGGCGCGGGTGTGGGGGTAACGTTCACCGTTCCAGCGAACAATTGCGCCGTGATGGTGATGGTGCCGGCCACCGTGCCGGTCTGCACGCCGACGTTCGTCACCCCAGCGGTATTGCCGGCGGGAATCACCACCTGTGCGGTGCGGCCGCCGCCGGAGAATTGGATGGAGGGATCGTCGGCGCCGGAAAAGGGGGCAAACGTCAGGGTCAGGTTAGCTGTGATGGTGGCCGGATAGGGATTGGCCAGCGCGACTTCGAGGGATGGCTGGCTGGCCGGCGCGGAAGTGGGCGGCAACCCGGTGATGCTGGCCGACGGCGCGGTGGGCAGCGCGACGGTCACTTGTCCCGTCCCGCTGGCGAGCGTGCCGTTGTTGTCCACCACGAAATCCGTGAATGAGAATGTCCCTGCCGCCGCCGGTGTCCCCGTCAAGGTCCCGTTCAGCGCCAGGCTGAATCCCGGCGGAAGGGTCGCCGACTGCCACTGGTACGGCGGTGTCCCACCGGTGGCCGTCAGAGTGACGGCGGTAATCGGAACTCCCACGATGGCGTTTGAAATGGTGGCCGGGGTCACCACCAGCTTGCCCGTAATCGTCACGCTGAAGGACTGGACCGCGGTAAGTCCTGACGCGTCCGTGGCGGTCACGGCGACGGTGTAGGAGCCGGCCGCGGTCGGCGTCCCGGTCAATGTGCCGGAGGAGGCCAGAGTCACGCCAGGGGGCAGACCGGTCGCGGTAAATGTGTATGTCCCGCTGCCGCCGCTGGCCGAAACCGCGCCACTATAGGCGCTGCCCACCGCTCCGTTCGCAAGGGTCTGGGTTACAATGCTCACGGCGGAGGGTGCGATGGTCAGGGCGTAGCTCTGCGTCGCCATCGCGCCGGAGGAATCTCCTACCGTCACTCCCAGGGTGAAGCTTCCGGCGGCGCGCGGAATCCCGCTGATCAAGCCGGTGTTGCTGGCGATAGCCAGGCCCTGCGGCAGTCCGGTAGCGGACCATGTGAAAGGCGCGCCCGCTCCGCCGGTGGCGGCCAGTTGCGTGGTGTACGGTACGTTGATCTGTCCCGATGGCAGCGGCGAAGGCGGCGTGATCAGCAGGCCGGGCAGGGCCACGTTCAAGGTGTAATTCTTGCTGACGGACGCCTGCGTGCTGTCGTCGAGATACAGCAGGAAAGGATAGCTGCCGGCCTTAGTCGGCGTCCCGCTCAGCAATCCGGAGCTGGAGATCTGTATGCCCGGCGGAAGCGGTCCGAACTCCACAAACGTGTAGGGCGGAATGCCTCCGCTGCCGGCGAACTGGATGCTGATGGGCGTATTCACCTGAGTATTGGCCAGCGGTCCGGTGGTGAGCGTCAGCGGCAGCGGCGCGATCTTGATGGTGACCGGGCTGGATGCAGTGTTATTGTTCAAATCGGTAACCTGCACGGTGAAACTGAAGGTACCGAAGGCAGTCGGAGTGCCGCTGATCACGCCGGCCGAGGATAGCTGCAATCCCGGAGGCAGCGCTCCGTTACTTAGGGAGAATGTGTTGCCGCCCGCGCCCCCGGTGGCGGAAAAGGTGGCGGTGTAAGCGGTATTGACCACTCCGGACGGCATGGCAGCCGGGGTCACCAACGTCAGTGGCGGGATGGTCGAGATTATGGTGAATGACAGGGAGCGGCTGGTATAGCCGTCGGGGGTGCTCACCCACACCGGCACCGTGCCGGCCGACGCGATGGCCGACCCTGGAACGGTGGCCACAAGCGAATTGGTCCCTTGAATCGAGACCAGTGTGGTGGGAAGCGGGATGGAATTAAAGTAGATCGTATCGCCGGATTGAAAGAAGGAGCCCGAGACGATGAGAGTGAAGGCAGGCCCGCCGGAGTTCGTCGAGCTCGGACTCAAGGCGGTGGGGGCGGGTGGTTCCAGGATGGTCACAGCCTCCGCTTTGTTGAGGGGCGACACCGTACCGTCGGGATTTTGGACCTCGAGTTCCACCGGGCCTATCGCAGGCTCGCTCGGGAAGGTGGCCGTCAGGACGGTGCTGCTCACGAAAGTGGTGGGAAGCGAGACCCCGGCCTGGGTCTTCACCACGGATCCGCTGACGAACCCGGCGCCGGTTACCGTCAGCGGAAAGGCAGTGGTGCCGACGGTGCGTGTGTAAGTGCTCAAACCGGTTATCGACGGAGTTACCTCGAGGATCACTCCATTAGAACTGTTGCCGCCACCGGGATTTTGTACCACGATGGCCCAAAAACCTGTGTTTGTCAGCGCGCTGGCAGGAATAGTGACGGCTAGCTGGTTGGCTGAGTAACTGGTGGGCGTCAGGGTAAGCGGCGCGCTGGGGAGTCCCTGCGTCAACAGCACCGAGGACCCTGGCACGGGAACGGTGCCGAGGGTGATCGGCGCCAGGAAGCCGGAACCGTTGATATTGATCGAGACGTTGCCCGAGCCGGCCGCCTCCGTATACAGGGTCGGACTGCTGATCTGCGGCTGGGGCGTGATATACACGTACACAGTCGAAGTAACTGAGTTGCCCCAGGCGTCCGACGCGTTAATGGTAAATGTGAAAACCCCCGTCTGGGTAGGAGTTCCATTCCAGATCTGGCCGGACGTTGGGAAGGCCGACATTCCGTTGGGAAAGGTTCCATTAAGGAACTGGTTGGTGTACGGAGCTGTCCCGTTGGCGGACAGGAGGACGGTAAGGAAATTGTTGACGGCGCCTATTTCCAGGCTGCCGAACGCCAGCGGAGGATTGATCTGAAAGGTCCCGGTCTGGGCGGTGCCGGCGAATTGCGGCGCGACGATGTTGACGTTGACCGGAACCGGCACCGTCTGGTTCGAGACAGCGGAGTAGAAATTGGCGGGCACGGTAACTTCAAGACTGGCGCTCTGCGCGGTTCCCGTGACGGTCACGGACTGGCTGGTGTCGGTCCTGACCAGAGTCACGTTATAAACCCCGCTGGTTTGAAAGGGAGCGGTAGGGCTGGCGTTGAGGCAAATCCTCGAGTCAGGAACCGTGCCGGCTGTGAATCCGTTTAGTTGCTGGTTAGGACTGGCCGGACAGCCGTAAGTAGTGAACTGCGCGTGCAGCGGCGCGACCGCGGCCAAAAGCAATGGCACACCCAGGGTGAGGTTTCTCCGATGGACCTTCATGCGCTCCCTCCGAATCGGCGATTCGCTTCCATATTATTGAGCGTGAAAGGTCAAAAAGCAAACGCCGATTGCCGCAGGTCATCGGAGGGTCACTATGGTGGCGCCCCATCCACCGGCGCCGGCGGGCGCGTCGCCGAAATCGGCCACGAATGGCGTTCGCCGCAGCACCGCGCGGACCATCTCGCGCTGCACGCCGATGCCGCGGCCGTGAATGATGCGCAGGGCTTTGAATCCGGCCG
>CAZARO010000344.1:0-3853 GCA_964487165.1 uncultured Solibacteraceae bacterium
TCCAGGATGCAATAAACCACCACCGGAACCAGCAGCAACCGTAGCAGCGTCAACAGGTTGGGGAGATTCACCCAGGCCGGCATGGGAATGCCTTCTACACTTCGCCGGCGCCGTCCGAAGGCCGGCAGGCGTAGACCAGCGGAGTCACCCCGAATTTATGCTGGTACGCAGCCGAAATCTCCTCCCCAAACGCCGCGGCGGCTTCCGCCCCGAGCAGCGTGACGGTGCAGCCGCCGAAGCCCCCGCCCGTCATGCGCGAGCCGTAAACGCCCTCGGTCCTCATGGCCGTATCCACCAGGAAATCCAACTCCTCGCAGCTTACCTGGTAATCGTCGCGCAGGCTGGCATGCGATTCCAGCATCAATTGCCCCATGCGGCGCGGATCGCCGGCCGCGCTAGCTTCCACGAACTGTCCCACCCGGGCGTCTTCCGTCACCACGTGACGAGCCCGCCGCGCCACCACCTCCGGGAGTTGTGGCGCCACCTCCGCCAACTGCTCGGGCGAAACGTCGCGCAGGCTGTCGACCGTTGGGAACCGCTCCCGCAATCCCTGCACCGCGGCGGCACACTCGGCCACCCGCTCCCGGTAAGCCGAGCTGCCGAGCGCGTGTTTCACC
This sequence comes from uncultured Solibacteraceae bacterium, assembly GCA_964487165.1. Classification (GTDB taxonomy): domain Bacteria; phylum Acidobacteriota; class Terriglobia; order Bryobacterales; family Bryobacteraceae; genus PALSA-129. The sequence continues at coordinate 618 of CAZARO010000344.1, forward strand.
ATGGTATTCACGGCCACGAACGCAATGCCCGCGGGCAACGCCACCAGCCGATGTCCCAGACTGCGGCAATCGATCTCCACGGCGCAGTTCCGCCGTCCGAATACCGAGATGTACTGGTCCATGATGCCGCACGGCATGCCGACGAAATTGCGCTCGGCGCGCTGGCAGAGAAGCGCCAACTCCATGGGATTGAGCGTACGCCCATGCAGAAACGCCAGCGCGGAAGAAACTTCGAGCGCCGCCGACGAACTCAACCCCGCGCCCTCCGGCACCGTGCTCGCGATCAGCAGATTCGCCGGCTGAATGGGGAAGCCCGCCAGAGTCAGCTCGTGAGCCACGCCGATAGGGTAATCCGACCAGTCGTGCGCCGGACTTAGTCCATCAAGTTCTTCGGCCTTCCATTGGCGCATCTCCTGCCGCTGTTCCGAATATATGCGAAGTATCCCGTCGCGGGACGGCGCCGCGGCGACGGTGGTGGCGAGGTCGAGCGCCACCGGAAGGACGAACCCGAGATTATAATCGGTATGTTCCCCGATAAGGTTTACCCGGCCCGGTGCCCGGAAAGTCCGCATTCCTTCGGCCGAACCGAAGAGTTCCTGAAAAGTCTCTATCATTTAGGAAAAACCGAGTCTATCATATGGTGCCGTCTGTCCATACCGCCAAAGGTGGGAGTGCCGGCATTTAATTTCCGGGCTACTGGTATCGCAGCGCCACCACCGGGTCCACGCGCGTGGCGCGGCGCGCAGGCAGGTAGCAGGCCAGCAACGCCACCCCGCCCAGCAGCACGGCCACCGACGCGAAGATCGCCGGATCGGTGGGTTTCACCTGGAACAGCAGCGTCGCCATCAGGCGCGTCAACCCATACGCCGCTCCCAGACCGATCAGAATTCCCACCGCCGCCAGCGCCATGGCCTGCTTCACCACCATGTTGCGCAACTGTGCGAAGTCGGCGCCCAAGGCCAGGCGGATGCCGAACTCGAGAGTTCGCTGTTCCACCGAATAGGCCATCAGCCCGTACAGCCCGATGGAAGCCAGTAGGATAGCGAAGAACGCGAAAATCCCCAGCAGGAGCGTATTGAACTGGTCGCGCGCCGTAGACCCCACGACGATCTGGTCCATGCTCCGCACGTGGAAAACCGGCAGACCGGCCGCCTGTTGGAACGCGCCTTGCACCTGTGCCAACAGCGAGTACGGCGCCACCCTGCTGCGCACCACCCAGCGCAGCGGCATGAATGTGTTGTCGAGTGCCATATAGGCATCGCCAACCTGCGACAAGGGTACGAAGGTGGCCGGCTCAGGGTCGTTATTGAGGCCGCCGTCCCGCGCGTCTCCCACCACTCCGACAATCTGCCGCGGCGGTTGCGCGAAATTGGGGCCCATGCCGCTGCCGATAATCAGGCGTTGGCCGATGGGGTCCTGGTCTTTAAAGAATCTGCGCGCGAACGCCTGGTTGACGATCACCACCGGCATGGACGCCGCATCGTCGCGATCGCTGAAGACCCGCCCGCGGACTAACGGCACCTTGAAGCAATCGAAGAAGCGCGCCGTGACGTAGTTCCACGCCGCTCCGCCATGCGCCGGACCGTTGGTGAGCGGCCGTCCCTCGATAATGAAACCGAGGCCCAGGCCACTGTCGAGCGGCAGGTAGGAGCTGGCCGCGGCAGCCTCCACGCCAGGGATGGCGTGCACGCGCTCCAGAACCTGGTCGGTCATCAGGGAAATGCCCGCGGTCTTGTCGTATTTCGCGCCCGTGAGCGCGGTCTCCATGGTGAGGACGTTGTGCGCGTCGAAGCCCGGGACCACGCTCCGCAGCGCCGTAAACGTGCGAATCAGCAGGCCGGCGCCGATCAGCAGCACCACCGCCAGCGCCAGTTCCGCCACCACCAGCAGGCCGCGAGCCTTGTTCTGCCGCAAGCCCGAACCCGCGCGCGAGCTGCCTTCCTTTAAGGTAGCGTTGAGGTCGACACGCGAAGCGTGCAACGCCGGAACCAGGCCAAAGAAAACCCCCGTGAGCACCGACAGCGCCAGGGTGAAGCCGAGCACCCGAACGTCCAGCGACACTCCGCTGCCATCCGCGGCGATGCGCGGGAGGTTGCCGGGGTTGACGGCCAGAAGCAGCCGCACTCCCGCCACGCCCAGCGCGAGCCCCAGCGTTCCGCCTATCAGCGCCAGCAACAGGCTCTCAGTAAGCAACTGCCGTACGATGCGGCCGCGTCCGGCGCCTATCGCGGCGCGGATGGCAATCTCACGCGACCGGCCGGTGGAGCGCACCAGCAACAGGCTGGCCACGTTGGCGCAAGCGATGAGCAGCAGACAGCCCACCGCGCCCAGCAACACATACAGGGCGCTTCGCACATTGCTCACCGTCATTTCGCGCATCGATTCCACGGTGAAGCTGTTCTTGGGGCCGATAGCGTTCGGGTACAGACGGCGGAATTCGCCGCCGGCAAGATCCAGCCCGGCCTTCGCGGCGCTCAGCGAGACGCCCGGCTTGAGGCGTGCTGCGCTCTGGAAGTAGTGGCCCTGGTTGGTGCTGTCGGGGTCGGCCTGAAAGGGCAGGTACAAGTCCGGCGCCGGCTCGACGGCGAAGGAGTGCGCCACCACGCCAATCACTTCGTAAGGCTCGCCGCCGAGTTCGATCGTCTTGCCGACCATCGCGGGGTCGGACCCGTAGCGCCGCCGCCACAATCCCTCGGAAAGCACCGCCAGTTTGCCGCCGCCGGGGCGGTCTTCCTCGGCGGTGAACGTGCGGCCCTGCACCGTCCGTATGCCGAAAAGAGGGAAGAATTCGTGCGAGGCGTGGATGCCTTTGATCTGCTCCGGACGGTCACCGCTGAGGTTGATGCCCGGGCCGCCGGTGTCGTAGGCGGCGATGTCGGATAGCACTTTGGTCTGGCGCCGCCAGACATTGTATTTGGGCACCGAGGCCGCTGGATAATTCCCTTGCGGAGAGGAATTCATGAGCATCACCATGCGATCCGGGTCGGGGAAGGGAAGCGGCTCCAGCAGTACCGCGTTGACGACCGAGAAAATGGCGGTGCTGGCGCCGATACCCAACGCCAATACTGCTATCGCTGTTGCGGCAAAGCCGGGACTGTGCCGGAGTACGCGTAACGCCTGGCGAATGTCGCCGATAAGTGTTTCCAAGGATGCCTCGCTCTGCGAAATTAGACGACCGGCGGTGCGGAAAGTTCCGTGGCCGTTTAACGCCGATAAGAATAGTTCACCACGGAGAC
>CAZARO010000344.1:3953-6062 GCA_964487165.1 uncultured Solibacteraceae bacterium
ACAGAGACACAGAGACACAGAGACACAGAGACACAGAGACACAGAGACACAGAGACACAGAGAAGACCTTAAGAAGGGGCTTGCCGGTCAGCCGCGTGCGCTTCGTCTTCCCGTGATTTTGAAATTTTGAGCTCACGGAGGTGGCAGAGGCCACAGAGAAAAAACCCGCGGAGTTGGGGGCGGACTCGACCGGACGAATCGGCATTCCGTGGATCGCGAGTCCTCCGCGACTTATGCTCGGGCGTCGCCGAACGTCAGCTGCGAAGGCTCTTGACAGTCGGCCTGTGCTTAGGCTATCTATACATAGGTAACCTATGGAGCCTAGAAAGTCGCGGGCCGAAATCCCGCCGGGAACCTTAGAGATGTTGATCCTCAAGACCGGCATTCTTCGAGCAGCCGACGATCCGGCCAAAGGTCAGGCCACAAGGGATTAAGACTCCCGGCCGAGCCGAAATCTGTGCGATAGATCACGGTGCGGCATCGCGCCGGGAATGCGACCGGACAGGAATAATGCATAAAACATAAAAAGAGCGTTATGTTTTGATGCTTTTTTGGTGGCACGCGCCCTGCATTGGGATAAACTGTTTGAAGGCGTCTACCCGTCCGGATTGCCCTTGGAGGATTATAGTGCCTATTCCCCGATCTTTTTCCGTTCTTGTTGCGTCTCTGCTCTGCCTTGCCGGAACTCTGGCGGCGCAGACTTTGAGCGTGAGTACGACTACGCTCAGTTTTTCGGCGGCGCTGGGCAGTGCGAGCCAGCAACAGACGTTCAACGTGACCAGCAGCGGCGCATCGCTTTCGTTCGCCGTCGGTTCGAATGCCACCTGGCTCACGGCGAACCCCACTACCGGATCCACGCCTTCCACCGTAACGGTCACCGCCAATCCCGCCTCACTCGCGGCCGGAACCTACACTGGCACTCTCTTTGTGAACAGCACCAATAACTCAGTCTCCGTGCAGGTAACGCTGGTGGTGAGCGCGGTGGGGGCGAGCCCCAGCGCTTTGAGCTTCAGCTATCAGCTCGACGGGGCGCTGCCGGCTGCGCAGACGATTAACCTCACAGGGAGCCCCACCACCTACACTGCTGTGCCCTCCGTCTCGTGGTTGACGGTCACCTCTAGCGGCGCTGCGCCGGGAGCGGTTACAGTGTCCCTGAATTCCGCGGCCAACTCACTGGCGGCCGGAAGTTACAACGCCACCATCGCCATTACGCCCGCTACGGGAGCGCCCATTTCGATTGCCGTCACCTTGACCGTGGCGGCGGAGCCCACGGTAACCGCGAGCAGTTCCTCGCTGTCGTTCGACTACCAGATAGGCGGGACGAACAACGTGGTGTCGCAGGTGCTTACCCTGAGCGTGGGTGGCACCCTGCCGCAATCGTACTCGATTACTTCTTCTGTAGGTAACAACCCCTCCGGCCAGAATTGGATCCTGGCGAACCCATCCAGCGGCACTATCCCCGCCGGAGGCAATGTCCAAGTCACCGTCAGTTTCAATACCGCTATTAGCAGCAGCTTTACCACGCCTAGTACTTACACCGGGACTCTGACCATTGGCACACCGACGGCCGTCGCTCCGGCCAACATTCCGGTGTCGCTCCTGGTTTCCAGTCTGCCGCTGCTGAGCGTGCCTTCCAATACCTTGAATTTTATCGACGAGATCAGCGGCACGCCGCCCGCCGCGCAGAGCGTGACCGCGGTTTCCACCAATGTGGCGGCCAGTTCCACCACCGGGCAATTGCCGATTACCATCTCAGTGAGCACGACGGGCGGCGGGAATTGGCTGACGGTAACTCCCACCAGCACGGTTACGGGCACGCCGTTTTCGGTCTCGGTAAATCCCGCCGGATTGAGTGTGAAGACTTACAATGGCACGGTCACGGTCACGCCCACCGGGGCGGGGAACGGAGCCCAGACCATTCCAGTAGTGCTCACCGTGGCCAACGACCCGGTGCCGGTGGTGACTCCCGCGGCGCTCTCGTTCGTCTATGAGATCGCCAAGTCGCAGCCGGGGACGCAAACTATTTCGATCGTATCCAGCACCGGCGCGGGGCTCAACTACAGCGCTACGGCGGCCTCCACGCAATGCGGCGGAGCGTGGCTCACATTG
>CAZARO010000345.1:0-6058 GCA_964487165.1 uncultured Solibacteraceae bacterium
TGTACATCCCCTACCGCAAAGCTTACATCAGCGGCATGAACCCGCTCTCCTTCGTGACGATATTCACCTTCGGGGAACTGGGCACGGTGTGGGCCCTGGCGGTGGTCTTCGACGGCGGAGTGCACGGCGTGATGGCGGAACTCGCGCGCGCACGGCCGGCGATGTTCTGGCTGTTTCTCGGCGGATTTTGTTGGGTAGTGGGAGATCTGTTTCAGAATTATGCCGCCAAGTACATCGGGATTGCGCGCGGCATTCCGCTCTCCAACACCAACCAGCTTTGGGGGCTGGCTTGGGGAGTCCTGGTCTTTGGCGAATTGGCGGGACAAGGTGCGCTGGCTCATCTGCAAGTATTCGCCGGCTCTGCCATCATGATTCTGGGAGCCGGCGCCATCTGTACCGCCAAGGCATCCGAGTCCGAACGGGGATCGTGGAAGGACGCCATGGAGCGGGAATGCGCGCGCTACGGCATGGACTCCCGGCGGGTTCAATCGAGCCTGCTGGGCGAAGATCCGTTATCCCGTGAGAAGCCCGCCCGACACTGGTGGGAAGCGGCGATCGCGGCCGCCGCCGTGGCGGTCTTTGTGTGGCTGGCCATCGGCGCTACCCATCAGGCCGTGGCGGTAAACTTGCCCTGGATGGCGGTATTGCTGGTGCTCACGTTGGTGTGTCTGATGGTTTGCGGCCTGCTCCTGTGGAGACGCACGCGATTCTCGTAATGCCATGAGCGGCTCCAAGAAGAGGACCCATCCGTACTCCGGCCAAAAGCTGGCATCCATCAAAGACATCGCCCGCATTGCAGGCGTTTCCCACTCCACCGTCTCGCGGGCCATGCAGAACAGTCCTCTCGTCAATCGCGCCACCTTGGAGGAAATTCAAAAAATAGCGCGCGAGATCGGGTATAGCGCCAGCGCGGTGGCGCGCGGCCTGGTAACGCGCAAGACGCGAACCATCGGGGTAGTGGTGACCGCGGTCACCGATCCGTGGGTGGGCGAGGTGCTCAGCGCCATCGAACTGGCGGCCGCCGATCACGGCTATGCGGTCTTCCTGGCCGATTCGAACGCCGATCCGGCGCGGGAAAAAAGCGTGGTGCAGTCTTTTGCCGAGCGGCGCGTGGACGGCATCGTGGTCACCTCGTCGCGCGTGGGTGCGCTGCACACGCCGATGCTGTCGCAGATGATGGTGCCGATCGTGCTCATCAACAACCAGCACCCCGGCGAGTTCGTTCATTCCGTGATGATCGAAAATGTACAGGCCAGCCGCGAGGCCACGGCTCACCTGATCGGCCTGGGCCATCGCCGCATCGCCTACGTGGGAGACCGCTACGGGCACCAGTCGGACGCGGAGCGATTCGCCGGCTACCGCGAGGCGCTGAAAAAGGCCGCGGTGCCGTTTCTTGCGGAACTGGTGACGCACGGCGACGGGAAGGCCGAAGGCGGGATTACGGCCATGGACCAGCTCCTGAAGCTGACCGTCCCGCCCACGGCGGTCTTCTGCTATAACGACATGACCGCTCTGGGGGCACTGCGCGCGATTTGCGCACACGGTTTGCGCGTGCCCGCGGACATTTCGCTGGTTGGTTTTGACGACCTGTTTTTCGCGCCCTACATGCAGCCGCCGCTGACTACCGTGCGGCAGCCCAGACGGAAGATGGGGCGCCTGGCGCTGGAGAGCCTGTTGAAGCTGATGTCCGGCGAAGAGCCCGCGGAGCCCATTCGAGTCCCAGCCGAATTAATCGTGCGGGAATCGACCGCCGCGCCCCAGTGAACGCAGCTAAAAAACGAAATCGCCGCCCTGCGCCAGTTGGTGGACCAGGGTGGCATTCGCCAGATACTGGTACGGATTCATGGGGCGCCCGTTCACGTGGACTTCGTAGTGCAGATGCGGAGCGGTGACCCTCCCGGACATCCCCACCGCACCGATCAACTCGGCGCGGCGGATTTCCTGGCCGGTATGTACATAAACCTTCGACAGGTGGCCATACCAGGTTTCGATTCCGCCACCGTGGTCGACTACCACCAGCCGCCCGTAGCCGCTAAACATGTCCGCGAAGCGCACGATGCCGTCTGCCGTCACGTGGACTGGAGTACCGACCGCGCCGCTGATATCCACGCCCTTGTGAATTTCCTGGCCTTCACCCGAGAACGGATCCGTCCGCGGACCGAAGCTGCCGATCAGGCGGCCGTCCACCGGCCAAAGGTTGGGGCCATGCGGCACCATACCCAGGTGCCTCCCAGGGCTGCTGAGCAGGATCAGCGCGTCGGCGCTGCGCAGAAAATCGTAGTCCTGAACGCTCTCGGAGAACGAGGGGACCAGTTTGCCTTCAGCCGTGATATCGGCCGGCCCTTCGAGTTTCTGCTTGATGCCGTAAGCCAGGGAAACCTCGTTGGCGTACACTTCCAGGCTGGCCAGCTGCTGATCGGTCTGGTTGACCACTTTCTGCAAATTCTGGTAGCGCACGCGAAGAGCGTCGGCTTCCCGCCTTAAAGCGTTGTAGTTGGCCACTTTCCAAGCCATCCGGGCGTAGCTGGCCACAAAACCGAAAACCGAAATGCTGCCCAAAAGAGCCAACGCCAGGATCACGTACACGGCTTGATGCGGAATATGAATGCGTCTCAGGCGGCCGCGCAGCGAATGCGCCAATACCACCACGAAATACTCTTGCTTCATCTCATCTCCGGCCGAACCCTTTTAGATTCGGGACAAATGGCAGTCCCGGGGCCCGGAAGGTATTTCAGACAATATACGATTTGACGAACTTCAAACTGTAACAGCATCTACGCATCTCTGTCAATCTCCACGTTCGCTTGCAAGTGATTGATAAAATTGATATTGTTCAATCTAAGCAAAAAAATGCCACTCCCAGGGGCACTATTTCTCCGTAATTTGGTAGAACGCCGGGGTCTCCTCTTCCAATTGGTGCGCCGCGATTTCCAGCAACGCTTCATCGGTTCGGCCGTGGGCTGGATCTGGGGAGTCATTCATCCGCTGGTACTGCTGGTGAGCTGGTGGTTCGTTTTCGGACGCCTGATGAACTTCCACCTGTCGCGCAACCCGTTCACCACCAATTACCCTCTTTACCTGTTCGCCGGCATGCTCCCCTGGCTGCTGTTCAGCGACACCGTGCAGCGCTCGGCCACCAGCCTGTTGGACCAGTCCAGCCTGATCACCAAAACGGTATTTCCGTCGGAAATCGTGCCGGTCTCGGTCTTCCTGTCGTCGCTGGTGAGCCACGGGCTGGCGCTCGCCCTGGTGATTGCCGCCACCGGAGTGATGCTCAACCACATCAGCATCTTCCTGGTGCTGCTGCCGATTTACGTCTTCCTGGTGGGACTGTTGGCGGTGGGGGTGGGATGGGTGGTGGCCAGCCTCCACGTGTTTCAGCGGGACACCGCACAGGTACTCAGCGTGATCCTGCAATTCTGGTTCTGGCTGACGCCGATTTTCGTCACCGAGGACCTTTATAAGGGCAAGGCTCACTGGCTGCTGGTGGCGAATCCGCTGTCTCATATCGTACGGTCGTACCGGTTCCTGCTGCTTACGCACAGCCTGCCGGACTGGGGGGATTTGATAGCGGCCGCAGCCTTCGGAGCAACCGTATTTCTTTTGGGCGGCCTGTTCTTCCGCTACATGAAGCGCGGATTCGCGGACGTGCTGTAGGGCCGGGTCTAACTGGCGGCGCTGTTGGCTTGGCTCAACTGGTTGTTAGTGCCGATCCAGATGTTATTGACGGCTGGCCGTCCGGCGCCGATAATAGCCGCGCAGGCTATCGCGATAAAGGTGATGAGCAGAGAGTACTCGATCAGATCCTGACCTTCCTCTTCCTGCCAAAAATTATTTATGTACGCCGCCATGGCTGACCTCCATAGTTATTAGACCCGATGACGCTCGATACCGCAACAAAAAAACTGAGTGATTTGGTACTGCTTGGCTAGGCGTGGGACGGGGTCTATTAACTTTGTATAACAGCGTGGGCCGGATAGGTCCACTATAACTAACCTTAGATAACATAGAGCGCCAACCAGCGACACTATGATCCGATAATAACTTCGAGGAAAGAGGTGTTGTGGAGCGTACCACTCGGCCGTGCCGACCCCCGGATTGACCCACGTTTGTCAACGGGGTGGGTGTCCCCCGAGCGCCTTTAGGCTTCTCCCTTGCGGCGAACCGCCAGGAGCTTGCTCACCAGCGCTGTCGAGCAGGACCCCCTATTTTGAGGTGTTGGATCAAAATAGGTGGACCAGCACCTGCATTGTAGACACGCTCCACCCCTATTTTAGCGCAGCAGCGAAGCCATAAAACAGACGATTGCCTTATTGTGGCTAATTTATCGCCCGAATCAAAGGCTGCAAGGGTTGACTTTCTATGCGGTGGGTGTTTAATTTAAGACATCGAAGTCTGTTTCCCATGATTCGCGCTTTGGTCTTTCTGGCGCTTTGGGCCGTTTTCCCCGCGCCGGGCCAAGTCGGGTCGGTCGCCCTCTATACCGATTACCAAAGCCAGCCCTCTCCGGCGGTGGTCAAGGCTCTCCAGGAGGAAGTGGATTCCCTGATGGCGCCCGACGGGCTGCGCTTCGAGTGGAGATCTCTGCCCGCCGACGGCCGACAGGCTTCGACGGAGCTTGCGGTGGTCACGTTCAAGGGCCGATGCGAGGTTCTCCGCTCGCTGCCGAATGCTTCCGATACTAACCGGCTGGGCTGGAGTTATATCAGCGACGGAGAAGTGCTGCCGTTCGCCGCGGTGGACTGCGAGGCTGTCGGATCCTACGTCATGAAGAGGCTGTTTGGCCTGCCGGCTTCATCCCGGGAGAAGGCGCTCGGCCGCGCGCTCGGCAGGGTGCTGGCGCACGAACTGTTCCACGTCTTTGCCCGGACCGTGCACCACAGCGCTCACGGAGTCGACCAGCCGGCCTTCTCCGTGGAGGAACTGCTGGCGGACCGGTTGGTATTTGACGAACGGGAGCCGGACTTCCATATTCTCCGGCTGGACCCCGAAACGCCCCCGGAGACAGCTCCTGGTTCACCGCAAGTGGGAAAAACCACGTACGTCCACGGCGGTTGCACCGCCTGTCATGGTCTGGAGGGGGAAGGCACACGGCACGGTCCTGTCCTGCGCCTTCGAGGCCACCTCTTTAACTCCGTGACTCTGGCGGCCAAACTGGCGAAAAGCGAACATCTGATGTACCAGCGCGCGCAAAACATGAAGGTCTCGGCGCCCTCCCTTGCCGAAGACGAACTCAACGATCTGGTCAGCTTCCTCAATCAAGGCCGGAAGTAACGCCACGTCTTATTGCTTGGGCAAGGGCTGGGGCGATGCGATCCGCTGGCTCAACGCGGTTGCGAGATTCTTGCGGGCAGCCTCGAAGCCGGGCCTGAGGCGAAGCGCCTCCCGGAAGTGGACGATGGCTTCATCCAGGCGTCCCGAACGCGCCAGCGCGATGGCCAGATTGTACTGGGTGTCGGCATCGGTGGGCCGCAATTGCGCCTCGGCCGCAAACTCGCTGGCGGCTTCGTTCAGCCTCCCCTGGTCCGCCAGGGCGATCGCCAGGCTGCGGTGCGCCTCGGGGCGATCGGGCTCCAGGCGGATGGCGGCGGCGAATTCGGCGGCGGCTTCCTGGTTGCGCCCCTGGGAGGCCAGCGCCTTGCCCAGGTTTAGGTGTCCGTCGGCATACTCGGGTTTGAGGCGGACGGCGGTCTCGAGTTCCTCGAGCGCCTCGGCGGTTCGCTGCTCTACGGCCAGGGCCGCGCCCAGCCCCGTGTGCGCCTCCACGTTGGCTGGCTGCAGTTCCAGCGCCTTCCGGTATTCCATTTCGGAATCGCCGATTTTTCCCAGGTGGCTGAGCGCGGTCGCCAGGTTGACGTGGGCCTCGACGTAGCGGGGATTGAACCGCCCCGCTTCGGCGGCTCCCTCGCGCGCCTCTTCGTTCCGCTGCCGCTCCAGGTAGTACTCCGCGAGGTTGCTGTCGATGGTGAAGTTTCCGCGGGTGACCTCCAAAGCGTGGCGAAACAGCGTCTCGCTATTGGCCCAGTATTGAAGCTGGAACCAGGTGACGGCCGCGCAG
>CAZARO010000346.1:0-1428 GCA_964487165.1 uncultured Solibacteraceae bacterium
CACCGGTGGGGTGGGCTTTAGCCCGCCAGTTAGGGCGCAAATGGCCAATCTCCAGGGGCGGGCTTCAGCCCGCCAGTTAGGGAGCAAATGGCGCCCGACAAGCTAAAGCACGTCCCATGCTATTAGGCTTTCTTCAAAGTCCACTCGATGCTTGGGCCACCGCCTGGGAATTCCACCGAGAGCTTGATGGTGTCACCGCTGACCTTGCCCTTGTAATCGAGCTTCATGTCGCTGCCCTGAAAATTCGCGGTGATGGTGAAGGAAATGTTGTCGCCATCGATCTTGCCGTCGGTGATGACGGATTTGCCCATCATCTCGCTGGTAGTTTCGCCGGTCAGCTTGCTGCCGTCCACTTTGAAGACGAAGGTTCGCTCGATGGTGCCGCCCTGATTGTCCGCGGTGCCTTTCCAGGTGCCGCTGATGTCCGCGGCCATGGCGGCCGCGGCGAAGATTGCCGCTTGAATGGTCAAAATGCTGAGGATGCGCTTCATGATTGTCTACTGTGAGCGATTCGCGCGCCGAGGTCAAGCCCTCCTGCCGCGCCCACGTGTTAGAATTCATCGTCGAGAAATGGTATTCCGTCTCTTATTGCGGTCCCTGGCCGTACCGCTGGCGCTGGCGGCCAGCGTCCCCGCGTTGCGCGCGCAGCCTTCGGTGCCGCCGGGTGTCGATTATGCCGTTCCCACAGAGACCGAGATTAAGGCTACGCTCGACCGGATTCGCGATTACTTCGTGCGGTCCACCACCTGGCGCGTGGTCGACAGCGAGACCGGCCGCGCCATTACCGATTTCTCGGAGCCCATCAAGACCGCCGGCGTGGAACCGTTCAACGATTGGGATTACCCCATCGGAGTGGCGCTCGCCGGCATGCTCCACATCAGTGAGGTGACGGGCGATTCCAGCTATCGCGACTACACTCTGAAGAATTTCGATTTCATCTTCGATCACCTGGACTATTTCCGCCGGCAGGCGGCGCAATTCGGCCCGCAGGCGAACGGGTATCGCCGCCTGCTGCATATGGCCGCGCTGGACGATTGCGGCGCCATCGGCGCGGCGCTCATCAAGGCGTACGCCCACAAGCCTGATGCACGCTATCGCGCCGCTATCGACGAGGTGGCCGATTACATCGCGCACAAACAAATGCGTCTCCCCGATGGCACGCTGGCGCGGGCGCGTCCGCAGCCGGTGTCGCTATGGATCGACGACTCCTATATGAGCATTCCGTTCCTGGCGCAGATGGGCAAGCTGACCGGCGACCGCGCTTACTATGACGATGGCGCGCGCCAGGTAATCGGGATGGCGCAGCGGCTGCAGGACCCAGCCACGGGGCTCTACGATCACGCCTGGTACGAGAACACCACCGGCTACGATCCAAAATTCTTCTGGGGACGCGGCTGCGGCTGGGGTTTGATGTCGGCCGCCGAGCTG
>CAZARO010000346.1:1438-6050 GCA_964487165.1 uncultured Solibacteraceae bacterium
CCGGAGGACCATCCACAGCGCGCGCGTCTGCTCGAAATCTTCCGGCGCGCCGCCCGCGGGGCAGCGGAAACGCAGAGCGGCACAGGGATGTGGCACCAGTTGCTGGATAAGACTGACAGCTACCTGGAATCGTCGGCGACCGCTATGTTCACCTTCGCGATTGCGCGCGGCGTGAATCGCGGCTGGCTGGCGCCGGTGTATGCGCCGGTGGCGCAGGCGGGCTGGCAGGCACTGACGAAGCGCGTCCGCCCCGATGGCCGCATCGAAGGCATCTGCGTGAGCACCACGGCGGCGTACGACGCGGTTTACTACTACAATCGGCCGACCGATTTGGGCGCCATGCAGGGATACGGGCCAGCGCTGATGGCCGGCGCGGAGGTGATCGCCATGCTACGCCAGTTCGACATCGAGCGCACGCTCAATACGTTCCATTACCGCGCGAAGAAACCATAGCCATGCGTCTTTCGATTTTCCTCGTGTTCCCTGCCCTGGCCGCGGTGCTGGCCGCTGCGCCTGGCGCGGCCGTCACGGTCCGCAACCCCATCGATATCGCCCGCCCGAGCGAGACCATCGTGCTGGATGCCGGCGAGTTGCGGACGCTGCTGGCGGTGGATGACGTGCGCAAGATCCACGTGCGCGCCGAGGGAACCGACAAGGATCTGCTGGTTCAGGCCGTGGACACCAATGACGACGGCGTCTTCGAGCAGTTGCTGTTTCAAGCCGATTTCGCGCCGAAACAAACGCGCGTCTTCCTGTTGACGGTGGGCGAGCGGCAATTGGCGCTCGCGGCCGACTACAAAACCTACGGCCGTTTCGTGCGGGAGCGGCGCGACGATTTCGCCTGGGAGAACGACCGTATCGCGCACCGCATGTACGGCAAAGAGCTCGAGACCTTCCCGCGGGACAAGCTGATCAGCAGCTCGGTGGACGTGTGGACCAAGCGCGTGCGCGGCCTGGTGATCAATAACTGGTACATGGTGGACGATTATCACAAAGACCATGGCGAGGGCGCCGATCTCTATGCCGCCGGCGCCACGCGGGGCAACGGGGGGACGGGAATCTGGTACCGCGACCTGCTCTACACCTCGGCGAATTTCCGCGACTCCAAGGTCTACGCCGTAGGGCCTATCCGGGTGCTCTTCGAGCTCACCTACGACGCCTGGGATGTCGCGGGTGTGAAGGTATCGGAAAAGAAGCGTGTTTCGCTGGACGCGGGCCAGAATCTGGACCGTTTCGAAAGCCGCTATACCGTGGAAGGCAATGCCGCCCTGGGCCACGCCATCGGCATCCGCAGGCTGAAGACTACCGCCAAACAGCCCGGCAAGGACCCTGCCATTCTGATCACGTGGGAGCCGGTAAAGGAAGGCGGAGAGTTAGGCCAGGCAGTGATCGTGGATCCCGCGGTAGCGAAGGATCAGGTGCAGGACGATCTCAATTACTACCTACTTACTAAGTTTCCGTCCGGCGCGCCATGCGTCTCTTACTCCGGATTCGCCTGGACGCTGAGCGGGGACTTCAGGAACGCAGCCGATTGGGAGCGCTACGTGGGCGAGTTCGCGGCTCGCCTGCGCTCTCCGGTGGAAGTGAAGCTCGCGAAGCGCTGAAGCGCACAAGCACCAGCAGGGCCACGAACCCCATGGCCGGCCAGGCCTCTATCCAGCGGCAGGCCGCCGGTATGGCCACCAGGCAGGCGGCGGCAACCGCCAGGCCTTTGGCTACCGGAGTCGGATCGGCGATTCGCATACCACTTAACGGTAGTCCCGCGGGCGTGAGTAAGAAAGGCCCGGGCGTACTAACTTGCGGGCAGTTGGATACCGGTACTTTTCTATTACTTCTTAGGCGGCTCCAGGCCGCGCCATTCGCGAATCAGAGACATCACGTCGTCGTCATCCTTCGCGCCGGAAGACTCGGTGGAGGCGCTTTCCGCGGGGCCGGCCGGCTGCACGTATGTCGTCCGCGGGACGGCAGGCGGCGCGGTGACCTGATCGTGCACCGGCGGCCGATCGGCCGAACTCGCCGGCAGCCGGAAATTGACTTCGATATTGCTCTCGACGGCGACCGGCTCACCGCCTTTGGTGCTGGGCAAAAATCGCCAATCTGCGACCGCCGCGATGGCGTTCTCATCCAACCCGAGACCCAGCGATTTTACGACGCGGATCTCGCGCGCGGTGCCGTCCTCGCCGATTACGGTGGAGAGCACCACCGAACCTTGCAGCCGGACGGTGAGCGCCGCCGCGGAGTACAGGGGCTCCTGTCTGGACAGCAGGACCGGTGGAGTGACGTCTCCGCCGACGCGGTACACGAGGGACTGCGCACAGGAAACGGCGCACAACAGTGTGGCAAGGGCGGAAAGTCGAGGCCCCATGAAATACCCTCCGGGACTGGAGCCATTATGCCACTTTTGCGCTCCGAGGGGAGTTTGGCCATTGCCTCTCTAAAGGAAGTCTGCGGGCGCCGCCTTTCAGCCAGCCTTTTCGCGGGCTGAAGCCCGCGCCTCGGCTTTGGCCATTAACGCATGCCGTCGGCTAGACCGGTGGGGCAGGCAATCGTGCCTGCAGGCGGCCTTTCAGGCCGCCGTCAAACCCGAACAGACCACTCACGAGTTCGCAAGTATTTTCTCCGGCTTCGTGTCTCGCCGGCATCGTGCAGCAAAAGACCGAAAAAGTCCGACCCGTGACAAAGAGGCCGGCTGAAAGCCGGCCTGCAGCCAGGATTGGCTGCCCCACGAAACGGCCAAAGTCCAGTTTCGCGGGCTGAAGCCCGCGCCACCGGTGGGGTGGGCTTCAGCCCGCCAGTTAGTGTCAGTGCGACGATTTCAGCACGATCAGCAGCACGATGAACAGCACGATGGCGGCCACCAGCGCGGCGATCTTCGCCTTGCTGTACGGCCGTTCGCCCTGCACTTCGCCGGTGCGGGCGTTCACCGCGACCTGGTATACCTTGCCGCGGAACTGATACGCCCCCATCCAGACGGGCAGCAGCAGGTGGCGGAACATCACGTTGGCGTACAGCGTCTGAACGTCGTCGATGCGCTGCTCGTCGCCGCCGATATTGCGCCGCACGTCGTCGGAGATTGTCCGCTGCATGGTGCCTTTGGCTTTTTCGAAGCCGTCGGGCAGTTCCACCTGATAGCGCTGCGCTTTGAAGCCGGAGAGATAAGCCGGCTCGTAGGGCCGCATGGATTCCAGGTCCCACGGTTCCAGCGCATTGAGTTTGGCTTCATTGACAGCCTTCGAGGCCGCCACCAGCACACCCTCGAAATGGCGCGAGACCTCGCCCGCGCAGGGATACCAGGCGGTGCGCTGCACTTGCCGGCTGCGCTGCACGGCGTTGCCGTTACTGTCGTTCTCGGTGTAGTATTCGGTCTCCCAGTAATGCTGGCCGCGCGCGCCGGTGTAGCGGCTGTCGGTATCGGCGTCGTAATCCCAGAAAGGCAGGTAGATGCCGTGGATGCTCTCGGGGCGGGCGAAGCGCTTGAGCGCGTTGGGGGCGAACCAGCGCGATTGCAGCCATTGCTTCACTTCCGCGGCCGCCTGATCTTTCGGAACCTTGGCGGGCAGCAGAGCGTCGGGCGAAATCAAGGGGTCGGCGGCCTTGGCCTGCGCCACCAGGGCGGCGCCGCAGAAAGGACAGAGGCCGGCCACTTCGGGAGGCTCGAAGGCCACCACGCTGCCGCATCCATCGCAGGTGACCTGGAGCGCCTCGCCAGTGAGAGGCTGGAGCTTGGCGGCGCCGGCGGCCACGAACTCATCGAAACCGTGGGAGGGGACGCGGCTGCCATCGGCGGGCGCCGGAAGGGCTTGCGTCTGGCCGCAGAACGGGCATTTCATTCCACCCGTGGCAGGGTCGAACTGCATGTCTGCCGCGCACCCGGGACAGGGGAACTGCGCGGCCTTCTTTTCGGGCGCCATGGGGGCAGCTTACTGTTGCGCGCTGCCGCATTCCGCGCAGAAACGCGCGGCGCGGGGAATCGGCTTGCCGCAGCTCATGCAGAATTTGGTGGCTCCGCCAGTTGCCGGTGCCGCCGGTGCGGCCGGGCCGCCTTCCACCGGCGCAGCAGGCGGCGCGGCAGGCGGCGCGGGGGGCGCGGGCGGACGCATAGCGCCCATCATCTGCTGCGCCATCGCCAGGCCGGCGCCCAGCCCGACTCCCGCGCCGGCGGCTCCGCCTCCTTCGTTAGCGGCGGCGATGGGCATGGATTGCGCCACCTGGAATTGCGTGTAGCGGCCCATGTCGCCCACCATATTCATGCCGATGCGCTGATCGAGGAGCTTCTGCAATTCGTCAGGCAGCGAGATATTTTCCACCACGAAGCTGTCCAGCGCCAGGCCGAGATCGGCGAACACCGGCTTGAGCGAGGCCAGCATGTTGACGCCAAACTGCTGCTGGGCGGCGGCCATATCGAGGAAGGAAATGGCGCTGCTGGCGAAGACGCCGGTCATCTGTCCCACGATGGTGTTGCGCAGTTGACCATCCAGGTCGGACACCTGGTACATCTCGCGCGTGCCGCTGATCTTTTCGTAGAAGATCTTGGGGTCCTGGATGCGGTACGAGTAGATGCCGTAAGCGCGCAGGCGGACCGCGCCGAATTCCTTGTCGCGGATGGTGATGG
>CAZARO010000347.1:0-6042 GCA_964487165.1 uncultured Solibacteraceae bacterium
CGCCTGCCCCTGCTGATCGTTGTCCTGGTCGAAAGTGTCCGGATCCGGCTCTTCGGACGGCGCTGCACGGGGCGCGGGGGCTGCTGTCCCGCTGCTGTCAGGTGATGGCTGGGACGATGCCGCGGGAGCCGGTAACGCGGGTCGGCGCCGCCAGGGGCTCCGGCGAAACAGCAGGTCGCGCTTGGTCACCCGCGACACGATTGTCTTGATTACCTGGTCGTCAGTGAAGCGGGATACCGGGTCGGTCTCGGCCAACACCTCCCGCAAGTGCGCCATGATCCCGAGATCGGACTTGAACTGCCGTAGGAAGCCTTCGAAAACCGCGCGGTCCAGCTCATCGACCGGTTCGTCAGTCGCCGAACTGCTGGCGAACGGCACAATTTCCCACGATCCCTTGGGTGGTTCAAACATGCTGGCGCCTCACGCTGGAGTGTGTACCCTCGGACGGCGGGCGCTGGCCCGATTCTCCGGGAGCGGCGCTGCATCTTGTTCCGATACCCTCATTTCACTCCAGGTAGCGTTCATGGTCCAGGGCTTCCATTTTGACACAGGACTGAAGTAGTATACACCCTGCCGCTTCAATTGGAACGCCGTCGCTCGGGCAGTAGTACCCCTCGTCCACCTGGGGAAAGACCGCTCCCTTCAGCCGCGGCCCGGTAACACGTACAATGATTCTGAGCCGCGACCACGGAGCGGTGGCCGATGTCGCCAAAGGGAACCAGGATTGGATGTATACTGTTGTGAATCCGGGGCAACCTATGGTGAAACCGTTTCTGCACGACATCGAGGAGTTACTCTGGCCGAAGGGCTTCACCCGCGACATGTGGATGATCGTGGACGGCGCCCGCGATCCACGCGCCTATACCACGGTAGTCAGCTCGTATATGAATTATTCCTGCCTCTATGCCGGCGATCTGACGCCCGCCCTGGAGCGGGCCGCCCCGTACCTGGTGCAACTGGAGTTTGAGAGCGGCGAGACGCGCCGCCTGCTCGACCGCGCATGGGGCCAGAGTTGGGGCATCATTCTGCGATGCGATGACAGGATCGAAAGGGTCCGCCGCCATTTACGGCAATTTCTGAGGGTGCGGGACAGGCAGGGCCGTTTCCTGATTTTCCGCTATTACGACCCGCGGGTGCTGCGGATCTACTTGCCCACCTGCACTATCGATGAGCTCCGGACGGTGTTTGGACCGATCGAATCCTTCTATATGGAAGACGAGAATCCCACCACCGTATTACAGTGCCGCAGGGATCTCACCGGGAAGCTGGCGACAAGGAAATCTTCGGTAGCAGCGCAGGAGCAGGGCGTGCGCTGAGGTTTCGACCACAGCTGGGGCGGCAGGAATAGAACTGTCGCGTGGGTTTCGAAAGGTCTGCTCCCATTCCCTCTTTGTTCGCATTCTGCTGCTTGCAGCGGAACCCGTCAAGGCTTCCCTCCGGCGCGCCCAAAAACGGCGGAAGCTTTCTTGGAATGCCCTGCCAGGGGACGTTTCTACTTTGCCTTGATACCTTGACGCCACAGCTTGCGCAGTCCGAAACGGTTTGCTATAGTTTGCTCCAATGTTGACGATTCGCCGGGAGCAGATGGATGCCCTGCTCGCCTACCAGCGCCTTAGCATGGCTGTTACTCACGCGGGCAAGTGCTTTCCGGAGCAGTGTGCCCGATTGCAGCCGGAGGACCTCTGGCAGACGGCGCAATCGGCGATGAGACGGGCCGCATCCTATGGGCTGACCTCCATGCGCGATGCATTGCAGTTTCTGGACCTGGCGATGGCTCTCGGCCCTGATTTCGATAGCCGGTTGCCGTGGGCCCGTCAAATTCTCGAGGACCGCTCCGGCACCGGTTCGCGCTTTCGGTCGACGCGGCTCTATCTGCGCGCGGTGCGGCATCTGCGGAGCCAGGAATGAGTTCGACACTCAATTCCTTGTCGGCGGCGCGGCAGGATGCCGTCACCTCTCCCGAGCCCCAGTCCGTCACGCCGTGTCCTCTCAAGAAGACCGACTGGATTGAAATTGTGCTCGAGGATCAAAAGGGGGTCCGAATCCCCAACCAGGAGTATCTCGTCACCGCGCCCGATGGCACCGAATACAGCGGAGTGCTGGACGGCCGCGGATATGCGCGGGTGGATGGAATCACGCCGGGCACCTGCCGGGTAAGCTTTCCACGAATAGACCGGCGCGAATGGAAGCACAAATAGGCAACTCATTTCGCCACCCTTGAATTTATGGGCGACAATTACACTGTTTCCGAAAACGATTGCGGGCAGAGCATCGCCAATGATAATGGGTTCTATACGCTCGGCCCGCTCGTGCAGGCGAATCCGGACCTCGCCGAGTCCTGCGCGTCCAACTTCGATGTTCTGGCTCCCGGAACGTGCATCACCGTGCCGGACCTTGTTCAAAAGGACGAAGCCGCCGCCACATCGGCGTGTCACACCTATCAGGTAAAGACCGTCGTCAAGGACTTGGTTCTGACCATCCAGACCGCGGACGCCAAGATGGTCGGCAGGGGTTCGTGGGAGCTGACCCTTTCGAACGGCTCCTCAAAAAAGGGAGACTTTAGCGGCGACCCGATACGATACCCCAATTGGCCGGTCGAGGTAACGAACGCGGAGCTTAAGCTGCAATTCAGCTTTCGGAGAGAGCCGAAGAATATAGAGCCCTCCTCCAGGCCGGAGATGGGCTTTCTGGATGAAACCGTGCACCTCTCGGTGGGCAGCCTCGATCCGTTGACGGGGACTGAGGAGCAGCGCAACCGCGCGGTGCAGAAACTCCTCACCAACCTGGGCTATTATGGCGGCGAGATAGATGGCGTCCTGGGAAACCGCTCGCATGCCGCTATCCATAAGTTTCGCGCCGAATATAACGTCCCCGATTCGGACGATCTTCTGAGCGCGGAGACAATTCGTGCCATCGTGGAACAGCAGCAGGCCACCCAAATCGGAAATTCCAACCAGAGCTTCCAGACCAAGGTGAGAGACCAGGATAAACCGATCAGCGTCGGGCCGGAGGCGAAGTCGAAACGGGAGGCATTTACCACTCTGGCGTCGCGCTACGTGGATCCTCACGATTCGAACCAGAACGACCAGAAGAAATTCGGGGATCTGCGGTTTTTCCCCAAGACGGCTCACGTGGCCCTCTCCGATAGCGGCAGTTCGAAAAACCCTAACGTGATTCGCATGAAGTGGCGCAAATTCATCTTCATCGACAACGGAAGGTGGTGCAAGAAGGGCCGCGATTTCGGTGTGATTTACGGCCGCCACGTGTATCTCTGCGAATTCGTCCGCGATGCCGCGGGATCTCCACCGGCCGTCGACGGAGACCCGGACCGCCTGGATACCAAGTTCTTCCAGGCGATGGGATCGAATGTCAAGGTCAACACCCGGGCGACTGCCTGGTGGGCGCTGCGGGACGAGTTCGATTGGAGCAAGCTTCTGATCGTGATTCCGGACCTTCACCTGATGACCGCTGCAAACGGTGACATTTTCCGCGGCGGCACATTCGAAAAATTGGATCCCGAGCTGGATTTGCTCCTGTTCGCCAAGAAGCTCATCGCTCTTACGGACGCCATACCCGGTCTTTACGTGCTCCAGTTGGGCGATTCGTACGACCTTTGGGTCGGCTGCGAGCCCCGCCTATACCGGAAAAACGACAAGCTTCAAGTGAAGTTGTATAGCCCACCCGATCAACGGTGGTCATGCGGTAGTTCGGTCTGCCCCGGGCACCCGCAGCCCGGCCAGGTTTGCAAGACCGGCCTTTGGAAATGCCGCCGTGTGAGCTGTCAGGGCGTTCACCTTCGGCCAGACGACGATCCCTGCTCTTGGTTTCAAGCCGGAAAATGGAGTTGCGGCCGCACGGACGGTGAGGACCCTGCCTGCGGCGGCCATTCCGGCGAGCACGAGTTCTGTGACACCTACCATGGATACTTATGGATGTGCAACAAGACCGAGCCGCCGTGTCCGGGCCATCGGAGTCCCGTGGCGCCTGGCTTTGGAGTTCAATCGGCGCCCTGCCCCGAAACCATCGACGCCACCGCTCAACTGGTCACCTGGATTGGCGATATCCGTGGAACGAACTCCAATTGGGTAGGCAAGGCACTGAAGGACTCACCGCTTCCAGCCGGCATCGATAAGGCCGAGCTGGCGACCCACCGCGGGACCCACCTCAATCCGGCATGCAAGGCACTGGAATCGTTGGAGCAGAACGCCGGACTGACCTACCTCCATGGCAATCATGACGATTACCTGATCCTGTCCGGCGTCACCAGCGCGGCTGGTTTGGCTCCACGGAGTGCCTATTTCGAGACCGATGGCGTGCTGATCGAGCATGGCCATCGGCTGGAACACCGCCTCATCCTCACCGCGGGCGGTCCCATTCCCACCAACTACGATGGCGCCACCACCGGGTACGAGGCGACGCTGAAACAGTTCCATGATTACGACCGGCTGATCCGTTCCAAGGAGGTGGATCAGTCGCCGTCCGACCGAGAGGATCAACAGAGCCGGGAAAAGACCTTGACCAACAAGGAAGACTTCGCGGATTGGGCGGCACAGAATTTCCAGCAAACTCAATACATGGAAGAATATGCTCAGGTCTGGGTAGGACGGACAACGCTACAGACCTATCCCGCGCCTCACATCTTCGGAATCGGCCATACCCACGATCCCGTTCTGACGTACATCGACATCCGGTTGAATCTCGACTAGCAGGCCCGTCAAACTCGGGGCCTATGCCTTCCCGATGGCAATCGCACGCTTATAGCGCTCCTTGGCTTTCTGCGGCTCAAGGCTCACGACCGCAACCTGAACTGTTCCCGCAATCAACTTCTGCGCGAGATATTTTGGAGGCGGCGTTTCCGGCGCTCCCGGCGACGCTATGCTGCCCCCGCTCATAAAAACGGCCATGGCCACCAGTTTGGAGGGGCCGGCCTTCTTAGCCTTATCGGCGGCAGCCTTGGCGGCCCATCGGGTGGGGTCTCCGGGTGCCTTGATCCACTGGTCGGAGGCATCCAGAGGCTCGTCCTTCTCTTTGTCCTCGGGCGCGCGCAACTCTTTCACACAGGCGCTGGCCCATTTGATGCCGGCATCGGTCGGTAACTTATATGCCAAAAATCGGATTGCGTCCGGGAACAACTCCTGTTTTTCCAGGCTATCGAGATAGTTGGAGGGAGTGGAATCCTCTTTCACCAAGGCGCGCGCGGGTTCGCTCAGATCCGCGGTTTCGCTGATTTCCTTGACAGTCATATTAGCCGCAATTGATCATGGTGACGCCGCCGGTCAGAGTCAGCATGCCGTCACCCTCCACTGTCGTCATAGCGTCTCCCGAGATCGTGATCATCGTAGAGTCAATCTCTACACTCGCGGGACCGATAGTAATGCTGCTGGCCCCCACCGTAAGAGTGATCGATTGCATGGCCGTCATCGATATGCTGCCCGCATCGCAACTGACGGTGATATTACCCATGCTCAACGTGATGGATTGATTGCCCATATCGAGCTGAGTAGTCTGATTGCCCTGGTTGATGGTGATCGATTGATTGCCCTGCTGGACCGTGGTCGAGTGATTCCCCTGTGAGATGGTGATGGAGGTATCCCCGGTGATGGTTTCGGTGTGCGTGCCTTGCACCGTAATGGTCCGGTTATTTTGGACCGTTTGGGTGTCGTCATGCTCCACCGTGGTATTCATGTCCTTTTGGGCCCACATGTTGATCTGCTCCGAGCCGGCCTTATCCTCGAACTGGATCTGGTTGTAGGTGTCGGAGCTTCCGCCCGAGCTGCTGCGGGTTAAGATGCCGGACTGCGTCTGGTTGGCGGGCAGATCCCAGGGAACCGTCTGGTCGGCGTTATAGACACGCCCCACAATGATCGGCTGGTCGGGATCGCCTTCCAGAAAATCGACCAGCACCTCCTGGCCGATGCGCGGAATGGTCATCCAACCCCAACCCTTGCCGGCCCAGACTTGCGACACGCGAACCCAGCAGGAGCTGTCTTCGTTCTTCTTGCCCACACGGTCCCAATAGAACTGTACCTTGACGCGTCCGTA
>CAZARO010000348.1:0-6039 GCA_964487165.1 uncultured Solibacteraceae bacterium
ACGCGGTCGAAAGGCGGCACCTCGTAATTCAGGAAACGATGATCGTACACGTCCACCACATAACGCGTCAGGATCTCTTTGAGCTCCTTGAGATCGCGCACCATACCGGTTAGAGGATCGGGATCGCCTTCCAGGCTCACTTCCAGCACATAATTATGTCCGTGACCGTGCGGATTGGCCGCGGCGCCGTAAATCTCGCGATTTTCCTCCTCCGAGAGGTCAGCACGGCGGCACATATGGGAGGACGAGAACTCTACTTTGCGGGTGATGAGCATTTTCCTGGGCTTCCTCTTGTACGCCGGCGGCCAGTGCGGAGATACAATACGATTATAGTTTTGTGTTATGCAAACCGTCAAAATTGACAAATTTCTGCGACTGGGTATCGGCGTTCTCGCGGTAGTCCTGGTCTACATGATTTACTCCGCCATTCATCAGCGCGTCGTCGAAGCGAATGACATGGCTCCCCAATTCTCCCTCACGGCGGACAATGGCCAAACCGTGTCGCTGCCCAATTTCGGCGGCAAAGTGCTGCTTCTGAACTTCTGGGCGTCCTGGTGCGGCCCGTGCGTCGAAGAGACGCCGTCGCTCAGCAAGCTGGCGCGGGATTATGCCTCCAAGGGCCTGGTCGTCCTCGGCGTCAGCGTCGATAAGGACCCGCAGGCGTACCAGAATTTCCTGCGCAAGTACTCGCCCGCGTTCCTGACGGCGCGCGACCTGAAGATCCACGAGGACTACGGCACCTACATGTACCCCGAAACGTACATTATCGATGCCAAGGGCCGCGTGCTCCTGAAGATCGCCGAGCCTGCCGACTGGAGCGATCCCAAGGTGACGCAGTACATCGATTCGCTGCTGTAAAATCGCTCTTCATGGTGCCCGCACTGTTCCTCTATTTGACCCTGGCGAAGGACGTCAAAGATATGGTCGCGCGCAAAGATCTGGCGTCCGCCGAGCGCACCGTGAGGGCGTTCCAGCGCGAGGCCGGCTCCACGCCGGAATTCGCGGCGGCGCTTTCCTGGTTAGCGCGCGGCGAGCTGATGGCGAAGCAGTTCGATCGCGCCGACGCCTACGCGGTGGAGACCCGCAAGCTGGCCGACCAGTTGCTGCGCACCCACAAGCTGGATGCCGATCCCTGGCTGCCTACGGCCGTAGGCGCGGCCATCGAGGTGCATGCGCAAGTTCTGGCAGCCCGCGGCGAGCGAGGCGACGCCGTCGATTTCCTGCGCGCGCAAGCGGCGCTATTCGGCGCCTCCTCCATCGGCGAGCGCATCGAAAAGAACCTCAATCTGTTAAATCTGGAAGGCAAGCCGGCGCCGGCTCTGGAGGAATCGGATTGGTTCGGGGGGAAGCCTGCGGCGCTGGCGGCCTTGCGCGGCCATCCGGTGCTGCTGTTTTTCTGGGCGCACTGGTGCGTCGACTGCAAAGCCGAAGTGCCGATCCTGGCGGAAATACAGAAGGTTTACGGACCCAAGGGGCTGGTGCTGATGGCTCCTACGCGCTATTACGGGTATGTGGCCGAGGGGCAGGATGCCGCGCCGGCAGTGGAGAGGAAGTATATCGAAACGGTCCGCCGGCAGTTTTACGCGCCTCTGGACGAGGTGCCGGCGCCATTGAGTAATGCTAATTTCCTAAAATACGGAGCCAGTACTACGCCAACTCTGGTGCTGATCGACAGCGCCGGGGTTGTCCGCTGGTACCATCCGGGGAGTATCTCCGGACCGGAACTGGCCGCCCGTATCCAAGCCGTCCTACACAAATAGATTCAGGCAGTCTTGGATTCCTCATGCACCAGCCGGTGCGCGCGAAAGCGCTGATAATCTTCCAGCGACTGAATGAGAGCCTCTACTGCCGAACGGCGAGCGTATAGGCCCTCTAATCGCCTGGCAAAACCCCGAATGGGGACAACTTTCGTGTAGGTGGCAGGCGTGGAGTATGTCTTCGTCTTCGAGAGCATAGTAACTTTGTACCAGAACTCCTAGTGCATCACAATAGGAAATCAAGGATTAGCCTGATACTAAATTGTGGGCTATCTTTTACCCTCATTTGGGGGTGATAGATAGTTATCAGCAGCATAGCCACCTAAGATAGATACATGTTGGCCGTTCATTTGGAGAATGGCGCCGTCTCGGTGCGCGAGATTCCGGTCCCGAACCGGCCCCCCGGCTTCGCGTTTCTCCGCCTGTTGGCCGGGGGCATTTGCAACACTGACCTGGAGCTCCAACGCGGCTATTACGGCTTCTCCGGGACACCGGGGCACGAGTTCGTGGCGCAGGTGGTCGAGGCCGACACGCCCTCGCTGATAGGCCGGCGCGTGGTCGGCGAGATCAACCTCGCGTGCCATGCGTGCGAGTGGTGCGCGAAGGGCCTGGAGCGCCACTGCCCGCACCGCACGGTGCTCGGAATCGTCAATCAGCCCGGTGCGTTCCAGGAGTTATTCGTACTGCCGGAGAGCAATCTGCATGTGCTCCCCGGCGCCATGACAATCGAGCGCGCGGTCTTCACCGAGCCGCTGGCCGCGGCGTGCGAGATCCTGGACCAGGTATCTATCCCCGCCGGGGAAACCGTGGCCGTGCTGGGCGATGGCAAACTGGGACTCTTGATTGCCATGGTGCTGCGCGCGCAAGGCTACCGAGTGCATCAGTTTGGACGCCATCTGGAGAAACTGCGGATCGCCGCCGCCGCGGGAGTCGAGGTGGAAATGGCGGGCGGCCGGCAGCCGGTGGCGGAGTACGGCTGGGTAGTGGACGCCACGGGCAGCGCCGAGGGCCTGCGCACCGCCGCCGCCATGGTGCGCCCGCGCGGCACGGTAATTCTGAAATCGACGGTGCACGGCATGGTCGCGGTGGATACCGCGCCCCTCATCGTGAATGAGATTACGCTCGTGGGCTCGCGATGCGGGCGCTTCGAGGCCGCCCTGCCGCTGCTGGAGCATCCCGGAATTCGGTTGGAAGAGATGATCGTGGCGCGCTATCCTTTGCAGGAAGCCGCGGCGGCATTCGCGCGGGCGGCCACGCCTGGCACATTGAAGGTGTTGTTACTGGGCGGCGAGTAATTTTGATGCACGGTGTGGCGGGGACGCTTCTAGCTTCGCTCGCTCTAGCGGCTTCAAGGCCGGAGGGCAGCCCGCGGCCGGTTGCCTCGTCCGGACGGGGAGACCGATTTCTTCGGGCGTGGGGTGGCTGCCCAGACTTCCGGCCGTGCCCAGAGGTTCTTCGCCATCTTCAGGATAGAGGCCCGGCGCTACTAATCGTTGCGGTCAGGATATCGCCAGGGTCGCGCCATCGAAGCGGTCTCACAAGATACATTGACTTTCCTTCGACTTACTTCTTGACAGAGTCGCCAGGAGGCAGTATTTCAGACGTACTAGTAGTGAATGCAGTTTTGTGAGGTGGGAGCATGATTCAGCGCCTTTTAACGGGCCTGCTGATGCTCGCCGGCGCGGTTTTAGCTGCCGAGTAGCAATTTCTGTCAGGTACTAATTGGGATGAATGTGAACAACCTAACAAGCTACCTTCCGGCGTGAAACACCGGTTGACACCTAAACTGACCACCGCGACCAGAGGGAGCCGTCGGCCTGGGCCGGAAAATGCATAACAAGGCGCCCCGGCGCCATTCCCTCCGGAGTCACGATTGTACAATCCAGCGCCGAAGGGGGCAGATCTGACTTCCAAAATCCTGAAAAGCTTTCAAGGGCGAAGCTCCTGGTCAGTTACCTTTTGGCTGACAGGCCCCCGGCCTTGGGCGCCCGGCTGCAGCGCGATGAGCCGAACCGGGGCGCGATCCGCGACGATCGTCCGGACGAGATCGCGTGACACGCGCCACCAGCCGCAAAACTTCATTCCGCCGATGTGCGCGGCTGACACTGGACGCCAGTCCTCGCCGTCTGGCCGCAGCAAGCCGCCCGGCGCGGTGTTTACCGAACGAGTGTCCGCCCGCAGACCGCAGCGCAGCACTTTAAGGGCGCTTTCTTTAATGCTCCACAACAGCGTCAGGACCTGGTCCCGTTCGGCAACCGGCGTTTCCGCCACCAGTTCCTGCTCTTGAGCGGTAAAGTAATCGGCCACGAAGACCGGAGTGCGCGGCTCGACCGTTTCGAGGTCGCACCCCACCCCGGTCTCGGCCGGGGCGATGGCGCACAGTCCCACGCCGCGGCTGTGGCTGAGCGAAAGCTGTAGAGGCGCCGCCCGGCCGTGAAGGAACACCTCCGGCGAGCCCGAGGGCGCCGGCCGCAATTCTACCGCGGCCAACACCCGCTGAATGCGCGGCAGGCTCAGATACGCGGAGATACCTTGCTTCGCGGTCCACCGTCCCAGGCGCCAATCGGCACGGCGTTTGGGGATGCGCATCGATTCCAGGAGGCCGCGTTCGCTCTCGCTCAGCCACCAGTCCCCGGAGGGCACATCGCACTCGCTCTGTTCCAACCAGCAGATATCCATGAGGCTATCCCACCACGGTGTGCGCCGATGGGAGCGTGCTGGCGTCCACGTCCTCTCGGAACGCCACCGTCCGATAGTGGTGCACGTGCAGGTAGCGCGTGCCGGCGGCATCCACCACGTCCGCGTCGAAGCTCCCCGCCGCCGGGTCAGCCGTCACCACGGCGAACAGCGGACCTACCGCGGCATCGGGCGAGCGATAGAGCGACACCCGATCCACATGCCGCGGCAGCCCCATGCGACGTTGCACAACCATCTCGAACATGCCCGCCGTCTGGAAGCAAAGCTCGATCAGCCGCGGCGCGATGGCGAGCGGCAGATCGCTCGGGTGATGATTGCCGGGAAGGTCGGCCGCCATCTCGCCGACGGCGCCGTTTTCATGGCACCATGCGCGCTTCAGCACCCGGTACGCCGGGCCGTGGAAGTAGACCCGGTAGATGTCTTCGGCCTCGATGGCCGGCCCCTGCGGGGCGCTGGCAGCGGGGCCGGCCGCCGGTTCCGAAAGTTGTTTCGCTAAGCGTACGCGGCCGGTAAAGTGAGTTTCCACCCGCGCATCGGCCTGGTTGGCCAGGACCCGGCGGCCGGTCAGCCGGCAATCCGCGGCCAAGCCATCGCCCTCGAGTGCGAACCGCGCTTCGATGGTAACTGCGCGCGGCTCGTCCCGGTAAAACTTGAACGGCGAGAGGAATTCGATGTTCTCGACTGCCTCCACCACCCAGCCGGGAGAGATGGACAGCGCCGCTTCCGCGAAGCCCTCGATTCCCATCACCCCGGGCAGCACCGGCGTACCCTCGATGCGGTGATCGTCGAGGAAAGGCTGCACCGCCGGGTCGAGCGAAGTCTCCACCGTCAGACGGCCGTCGCGGTCCACTTGCGCCACGCCGGCGAACATCGGCCCCTGCGGAAGGTTGTCGGCCAGCCCGCCGGAGGCATCCCACTCCTGCAGGAGCGCTCCCAGCCGCCCGGCCACCACCACCTCGCCGCTCCCGCCGCCCGTGGTCAACTCCCGCCGGATCCAGGGAACGCCGGCATCCGGGGGCAACATGTCGATGCCAGCCAGTTCCATCATCTTGGGGATGGAGCCGCGTGTGGCCATCCCGATGCCGCCCCAGGCGGTCCAGTCGATCGCGATCGCCCGTGTCGCGGGCCGCGTCCGCCGGAAGCTCGAAGCGATCTTGCAGAACAGATCGTTGGCCGAGCTGTAATCCGTCTGCCCGCCGTTGCCGAACCGGCCGGCGATCGAACTGAAGCCGATCAACGCACCGAGCGGCATCTCGCCAATCGCGCTGAGTAAGTGGAACAGCCCGTCGCTCTTGACGTCGAAGACCAGATCGAACTCACGCTGGTCTTTGTCCTTTAACATATGGCTGCGTTCGATGCCGGCGGCGTGCAGCAACACGTCGATGCGCCCGCACCGGTGCCGCACCTTATCGATGACCTTCGCCACTGCTTCGCCATCCGTGAGGTTGACGCTGCAATAATGGGCGGCGCCGCCGGCCGCGCGCACCGCTTCTATGGCGGCGCGGGCCGCCTGAGCACGCTCCAGTGCGGCCAGCTCCTTTTCCACCAGGGCCGGCGTGGCGCGCTCTCCACGCGCCTGAATGCG
>CAZARO010000349.1:0-6037 GCA_964487165.1 uncultured Solibacteraceae bacterium
ACTCCACCGCCGGCCAAGGGGAATACGCCGCCGCCGTCAGGCCACCCCGGCACGCCGCCGCCGAACACCCAATCGGTCCATCCCAACGGGCCTCCGGCGTCGAACACCCAGTCGGTCCATCCCAACGGGCCTCCGGCGAACACTCCGCCGGTGCATCCTCCCAACGGGGCTCCGCCTATGTCCAACGATCGGCCACGTCCGGGAACCCCCACTCCGGGCGTAACGGGCAGCCGGCCTGGGCCCACCCCCATGCGCAACGGCCCGGTGCCCGCCGGCGGGAATCGGCCGGTCTATCACGGCTCGAACGGCGCCGAAGTCCACTATCGCGCCAACGGCCAGCCGCAAATGGTACGCGCGCACGGCATGGTGATTACGCACGGGCCGTCCGGCATGGCCAGGTCGGAATTCGTGCGGCCGGACCATTCGGTAATTGTCACGCAGGGCTCCCATTACGGCTACGTCCAGCGCCCCTACATGGTGGGCGGCGTCGGCTACGTGCAGCGCACGTACTTTGTGGGCGGAGTCAGCTACGCCCGATTCTACCGGCCGTACACTTACCACGGCTTCGCTTTGAACATATACGTCAGCCCGCACTACTACGCGCCGGCTTATTACGGCTGGGCGTACACTCCGTGGTCCCGCCCGGTGGTATTTAGCTTTGGCTGGGGCGGAAGCCCGTGGTTCGGATTCTATGGCGGTTATTTCGCGCCCTATCCGACCTATGCCGGCCCCGCTTACTGGCTGACCGACTATATGATGGCCACGACGCTGCAGGACGCCTACTACCAGGAGCAGCAGGCGGCCGCCGCGCAGGCCGCCGCTCCGCCACCGTATTATGCCCAACCCGGGTCGCAGCCGGCGCTGACGCCGGACGTCAAGCAGGCCATCGCCGACGAAGTCCACCGGCAGCTGGATCAGGAGAGAATCGAAAGCCAGGCGCAGGCGCCGGTGCAGAGCGGACCCGCGTTCCTAGCCGACAACGCCTCGCACGTCTTCGTGGTGGCCAGTGGGCTCGAAGTGCAATCCCCCTACGGCGAATGCGCGCTCACCGAGGGAGATGTCCTGCAAATGGCCGCTCCCCCGGCGGCCAATTCCGCCACGGCCAACCTGGCTGTGATGGCCAGCAAAGGCCCGGATTGCCGCAAAGGGACGGTGGTCTCGGTCGCCATCCCCGATCTGCAGGAGATGCAGAATCATATGCGGGCGACGCTCGATCAGGGTCTGGCCGATTTACAGAAGCGCCAGGGTCAGGGTGGAATTCCGGCTGAGCCTGCGGCCGCGCAGCGTCCCCCGGTGGATCCGCCGTATGCCACTGCCGCGCCGCCGCCGGACCCGAACATCGCCAGCGAGGTGAGCCAGCAGGCCGACTCGGCCATTCAGGCGGAAAGCGAAGTGCTGGACCAGGCGCAGGCTGCGCCCCCGGCCGGCGGGCCGCCGCCCTCGGTGTCGCTCGGTATGACCGTCGATCAGGTAGTGGGGTTGCTGGGGCAGCCGCAGGCAGTGGGCGACCTGGGAACTAAGAAGATCTACTCCTACGGCGGCATGAAGGTCATTTTCATTAACGGAAAAGTGACCGATGTGCAGTAAGATTGGCTGGCTGTTAGTCCGCGGCTGAAGCCTTTGCTGAAGCCCGCGCCTGGGCTTTGGCCATTCATGCATGCGGTCGGCTAGACCCATGGGGCAGGGGGGATAGTCGGCGAGCAATGGCCAAGCTCCGGGTAGGAGCTATCAGCTCTTAGCTGTTAAACACGACTGTCGTGTTTTAGCTGACTCTTAGTTGCGCCAGCAGCCAGGAACGGGCGAATTCCCAGTCGCGTTTGACGGTGGCGACGGAGATCTCAAGGACGCCGGCGATTTCCTGCTCCGTCAAGCCGCCGAAGAAACGCATTTCAACGACTGA
The DNA here is from genome assembly GCA_964487165.1 of uncultured Solibacteraceae bacterium. Classification (GTDB taxonomy): domain Bacteria; phylum Acidobacteriota; class Terriglobia; order Bryobacterales; family Bryobacteraceae; genus PALSA-129. Next base: position 1,901 of record CAZARO010000349.1, read on the forward strand.
GGCCGGCCGTGGGTCGAGCTGTTCCAGGCGGGTGAGGGCGTCGCTAATTTCGGCGATGCGGCCGTCGAGCACGATCCTATGATCGCGGGCTTCCTCCAGGGGGACGTAGGCCTGGCCGCCGCCGCGTTTCAGGCCATTGCGGCGGCGGGCATGATCGACTATGATGCGGCGCATCTGCTGGGCGGCCAGGTGCAGAAAGTGGAGGCGATTCTCACAACTCACCGCGGGGCGGGAGAGCATTCCGACGCAGAGCTCGTGGACGAGGGCGGTAGGCTGGAGGGTATTGGCGTTCAGTTCCTTGCGGAGATAAACGGAGGCGACGCTCCGCAGCTCGCGGTAGACGGCGGAGATGAGCTTGCGGCCAGCTTCCTCATCGCCGCCGCGCCATTCGGCGAGGAGCAGGGTTATGTCGCTTGTATCCCGAGGTTCGCTGGTCATGGTCTAACCCGTTCCACCGCACTTCATCCTCGCACAGCTAAATGCGCGGCAGGACGGCGCGGGCAATCGCCACGGACTTGTCGTTGGCGCCGGGCACGGGGCCTACGATGATGCGGATGACGGTGTCGCCCTTGAGGACGTTCAAGCCGAGAGGGCCGAGACGGATGGCGCGGTCGCCCAGGTTGGGGATGTCGGCGCCCAGTCCACCACCTCCGCTGGCAGCGCCAATTCCGCCAAAGATGGCTTTCGAAGCGGCGACGGCGGTCATTTGCGGGCGGCCATTGGGATCCACGAGGAAGGTCAGAAGCGGAACTTCGCCGCTCTTGGCGCCGTTTTCGCCCGCCCCGCCGGCGCCTGCTGCCATCATTTTGGTGACGGTATCGGCCACGTCGCCGCCGTTCATCTGCACGCCCGCTTTGGCTTTGTCCATCATTTCCGAGGCCCCCTGCGCGGCCAGTTTTTCCGCCAGGCCGGGAGGGCCGTAGTAGAGACAGGCGCCGTCCAGCATCCCGGTGCGTTCAATGGGCTGGCCCAGGAGATTCGCGGCTTCGCTCTTCGGGAGAACATCGCAGGGCTTGTAAACCTTGGTCCTGGAAGAGTTCGAGGACTGAACGGGCGAAGGAATGGAGTTGAGGTCGACGCCGTAGCTTTCGGCTTTGGCGACGACAGCTTGCTTCACCTTGTGGATGGCATAGTATCCGGCCGCAATGGCCGCTATTCCCGCCACGGCGAAGAACACTACCACGATGACGACGATCTTCAGGGCGGAGCTGCCACCACCGGCTGCGGCGGCTGGCGGGGGAGGCGTGGCCTGAACGGCTACCTGTGGCCGTCCGCATTGGGGGCAGAAGCTCGCGCTGGCGGCGAGGGGAAATCGGCAATTCGCACAGAAGTTGGACATGGAATCCTCTGTATGGGATTGCGCAAGCCAGGACACGAACAGCTCAAAAATTATTTGATGAAGGTTTCGAGGCCGCGTTGGAGTTCGTCATGAAGGCCGCCTTTGGCGCCAGAGGGGAGAAGGCGAAGAGCGTCGCGCTCAGTTTCAGCAGCTTTGGGAGCGTCGCCCGAACGGAAATAGGCCCACGCCAGGGTATCGAGAAAGAAGGGATTGCTACGGTTGGTGGCGGCGACAGCGTCCCGGGCGAGGTGGAGGGCTTTGGCGGGCTGGCGGAGGTCGGGCTGGTCAACCTTGAGAAGAGCGTCGGCGTATTCGTTCCATTCGACCGGTCCGGCCGAGGGTTTTTGCGTGGCTCGCTCGAGGAGGGCGAGGGCGTCCTGGGCGGTCTGGTGGGCTGAGACCGTATCGCCGGTCTGCTGGAGGCGTTTGGAGAACGCCTGCAAGGTTACGGCAAGCCGGAGCGCCGAGCCGAGGTCGGCGGGATCGATCTCGACGGCGATTTCCATGGATTCGACCGATTTCCGAAAGGCCTCCCGGCTGCCTGAGTTGTCGCCCATAGCGGCGAGGCTCGAAGCAAGTATGGTTTCGGCGGAAGAAGCCAGGCGGCGGTATTCGGCGTTGCTGGGGGCGAGGGCTTCCAGGCGAACGAACGATTCGATGGCCAGGCGGGCGTGCTGCGCGGCGTCCTGAGGCCTGCGCGAGAGGCGGAGGGCGTTGCCGTAAGAAGCTTCGGTGGTGGCGATGAGGCGCTGGACCTCGGCGTCCTGCGGAGCGGACTTCGCCAGAGGGGTGAGGATTGCGATGCCTTCCTGGCACGATTCCAGAGCCTTGGCGGTGCTGCCCGCCGCGAGGAAAGCGATGCAGCGGCGGCCATCGACGGTGCCGAGCGTTCTAGGGTCGGGTTGCGACTTGGCGATCGTCCAGGATTCCTCATAAGACGCGAGGGCTTTGTCCATGTCGGCGGCCATGACTTCGCCATCTCCCAGTTTGGAGAGGCTGAGGGCAAGGTCGCGGCGGTCCCGAGGCTGGCTCGCGGGTTGGGCGGCGATCTCCCGGCGGAGGGCGACGGCGCGCCGATAGGCGTCGAGTGCTGCCGCGGCGTTGACTTTCGCGGACTGAGCCGGGTCAACGCGCAGCTCACCCATGCGCTCGTAAGCGGCGGCCAGGTCGCGCTGAAGCTCGGGGTCTTTTTCGGAACCGGCTCTCAGAAGCTCGAGCTGCCGCTGGGCTTTCGTGACGATGAGACTGCGCGCGGTGGAAGATCCGGCGAGATCGCGGATGCCGTCATAGAGGTCGAACAAGAGAGTCGCGGTGAGGGACCGAACCTGGCGGTAGCGCTCCTGTTCCTTGGCGCGCTCGGACTCGGCTTCGAGGGTGCGGGCTTCGGCCAGACGGCGCTGTTGGTTCGCGGTGTTTTGATTTTGCTCGGCGATGGATTTTTGCTCGTCGGCACGGGCTCGGGCTTCTTCGGCGGCCTGGGCCTGGCGGCGCGTGGCGAAGATGCCGGCGAGGAGAACGGCCATAAGGAGCGCTGCGGCCGTCAAAGGCAGCCACTGACGGCGCGCGAATTTGCCGACCCGGTACGCCGCGCCGTTGCCTTTCGCATTCACGGGCCAGCCTTGGTTATAGCGTCCGATGTCGTCGGCGAGCTGGCCGACGGAAGGGTAGCGCCACGAAGGCTGCTTGCGGAGGGCGGTGCGGACAATGGCGTCGAGCTCGCTGTTGAGATGGCTCGGCGGCGGATCGTCCTCGACGATGGCGCGCATGACCTCGTGAGGGAGTTGGCCTTGCTTGCGGAACGGGTGTTCGCCGGAGAGAATTTCGTAGAGCAGGACACCGAGGGCGAAGATGTCGGTGGAGGTGGTGATGGGCTCTCTGCGAATCTGCTCCGGGGCCGAGTATTCGGGAGTGAGCAACGCCACCGTTTCCACAGCGGCGGGGGTATCGGGATCGAGGAGCTTGGCGATGCCGAAGTCGAGCAGCTTGACGGCTCCCGCTTCGGTGACCAGGATGTTGCTGGGCTTGAGGTCTCGATGCACGGTGAGATGGCGATGCGCGTGCTCCACCGCGTCGCAGATCTGGAGGAAGAGGTCGAGCCGCTGGCGTGTGCTGAGGCTGTGGGCCCTGCAATATTCCGTGACGGGGATGCCCTCGACGAATTCCATAACGAAGTGCGGATCGCCGCCGGGGGTGGTGCCGGCATCCAGGATGGACGCGATGTGAGGGTGGTCGAGCTGGGCGAGAATGCGGCGCTCATGCTCAAAGCGGCGGAGGAAGAGATCGTCGATGCGGTCGTGGCGGAGGACCTTGATGGCGACGCGTCTTTCGAAGCTGCCGTCGGTTCGGGTGGCTTCAAAAACGACGCCCATGCCGCCGCGGCCAAGCTCCTTCTCGAGGCGATAGGCGCCGAGCTGCGTTCCCGGGGCGATGGGCGCGCCGAGAATGGCGTCGGCAGCGGGGTGATCGATGAAGCCGGTGCGAGACGCGTAAGCCGCGAGCATGTGGCGAAGCTCGTCGGCGAGTATGGGGTTGGACTGAGAGAGATCGGCCAGGAGGGCGGTGCGTTGCTGGGGCGGTTCCGCGAGAAGTTCCTCGAACTTCGCGCGGAGCTGGCCGAATTCTTCTGGCGTCATACTCAAGCTCTGGCCATGATAGCGCGGCAAGGGCTCGCCTTTCGGCTTTGGCCTTTTCGTGGGGCAGGCAATCCTGGCTGCAGGCCGGCTGGGCGGGCTTCAGCCCGCCACTCGGCTTTGGCCTTTCGTGGGGCAGCCAATCCTGGCTGCAGGCCGGCTTTCAGC
>CAZARO010000350.1:0-6025 GCA_964487165.1 uncultured Solibacteraceae bacterium
AACTGGTGAAATCGCTATTGACGTTTTCGCGGCAGGCGCCGAGCATTCGCGAGCCTAACGACTTGAACACCGTGGTGCATCGCGCCGTGCTGTTGGTGCAGCACAAGCTGGCCATGCAAAACATCGAGCTCGAGGAAAAACTGGGGACCGACCTGCCGCCGGTGCTGTGCGACGCCAACCAGGTGCAGCAGGTGGTTCTGGTGCTTCTGATGAACGCCTCGGAAGCCATGCCCAAGGGCGGGCGGCTGGCGGTCTCCACGGAATTCGACCCGCACACCGAGAACGGAATGGTGCGCGTAAAAGATACCGGGTGCGGCATTCCGGCAGACGTTCTGCCGCGCATTTTCGACCCCTTCTTCACCACCAAGGAGGACCAGAATCGCACCGGGCTGGGGCTGGCGGTGGCGCACAGCATTATCGAACAGCACGCCGGCGACATCCTGGTGGAATCCACTCCCGGCGTGGGGACCGAGTTTCAAGTGAAGCTGCCGGTAGCCGCCGCGGTACCGGCTGGGGTGTCTAAATGAGGGTGTCCAAATCGGTCGTTTCAGAAGTTCACCGGCGTACTAATGCCCTACTACCGCTCCCTTGCTCGCCAAAGCGCGAGTGCGGTCACGGCTCAGTAAGCGGCTGTATATTGAGCCGCGACCGTAAGGAAGCGGTAGAGGCGGGGGCAAAATACGACGTACCAAGTGAGGGCGGCCCAGTGATGGCGGGACGGAGAAGAATTCGGGTGAGATGTACGGCGGCGCGGGCGTTTCCGGTTGACGGGACCGATTCCGCAGCTGCCGAGGCTAACGGGAGGAACCAATGGCAACGGCCATAGACCCTACAACTGCGATAAAGACCAAGGGCAAGATACTGATCGTCGACGACGAGTTGGTAGTGCGGGATTCGCTGGGTAAATGGTTTACCAGCGAAGGGTTCTCGGCCAGGCCGGTCGGCGGCGCGCGCGAGGCACTGGAAGTAATCCAGCAGGCGGAATTCGATATTGCCCTGCTCGACATCAAGATGCCGGGCATGGACGGCATGGAGTTGCAGGCGCGCCTGCGGGAGGCGGATCCGGACCTGACGGTGATCATCATGACCGGCTACGCTTCCGTAGAGACGGCGGTGCAAGCGCTCAAAGTGGGCGCCTACGATTACATCACCAAGCCGGTGGATCCGGACGAGCTTTCGCACCTGGTAACCAATGCGCTGGAGCATAAACGGGCGCGGCGCGAGGTGGTCCGGCTGCGCGAGAACCTGCAGGAGGCCTCGCCCGGCACGGAATTGATCGGCAAGAGCCCGGCCATGCGCAAGGTGGTGGAACTGATCGAGATGGTGGCGCCTACCGAGGCTACTGTTTTGATCACCGGGGAGAGCGGCACGGGCAAGGAAGTCGTGGCGCGGTCGCTTCACGCCGCCAGTCCGCGGCGTTACATGCCGATGGTGACCATCCACTGCGGCGCGCTCACAGAGACGCTGCTCGAGAGCGAGCTATTCGGCCACGAGAAAGGCGCGTTCACGGGCGCGCAGTACCGCAAGAAAGGCAAGTTCGAGGTGGCGGATGGCGGCTCGGTCTTCCTGGACGAGATCAGCGACATCAGCCTGCGGACCCAGACGGACCTCCTGCGCGTGCTGCAGGAGAAGGAGATCGTGCGGGTGGGCGGCAACCAGCAGATCAAAGTGGATTTCCGCTGCATCGCCGCCACCAACAAGAATCTGGAGACGCTGGTGAAGGCCGGCTCTTTCCGGCCCGACTTATATTATCGGCTGCACGTATTTTGCATCGAGCTGCCGCCGTTGCGCGAACGGCGCGAGGACATTCCGCTGCTGGTGAACCACTTCCTCAACAAGTTCTGCATGGCCACCAGCCGGCCCATTCCGCAGATTACGCCGGAGGCCCTGGAAACGCTGATGCGCCATGACTGGCCGGGCAACGTGCGCGAACTGGAGAACGCGGTGGAGCGCGCCATGGTAGTGGGGCGCGGCACGGAGATCCGTCCATCGGACTTTTCGTTCCAATTCCAGGCCGATGAGCCCAAGGGCGGCAAGACGCTGGAAGATATCGAGCGGGCGCATATCGAACGCATTCTGCGGGAGACGCAGCACAACCTCTCGCGGGCGGCGCGCATTTTGGATATCGACCGCACCACGCTATACAACAAACTGCGACGTTACGGACTGCGGTGAAACCGATTCATCTCATCCCGCTCGGGCTTTCCATCGGATCCGGGCAAGGGGTAAGTGTGTCGCCGGGGCTTAACGACCTGGAGCACCTGGCGGCGGCGCTGGCACGCACCTTCCACACTCCCTGCCGAATCCGGCCGGAGACGCTCGACCTCACTTTCTGTCACGACTCGCGCCGGCAGCAGTATTACTCCACGGCGATCATCCAGCGCCTTGAGCGGATGGCCGATCCCGACGCGCGCGTGTTGGGCGTGACCGACTGCGATCTCTTCGTCCCGGTGCTGACTTTCGTGTTCGGGGAGGCGCAACTCGATGGCAACTGCGCGGTGGTGTCGACGGCGCGGCTGCACGAAGAGTTCTACGGACTGCCGGCGCGCAGCGATCTGTTGCGCGAGCGGCTGGTGAAAGAAGCATCGCACGAACTGGGCCACACCTTCGGCCTGCGGCACTGCGCGGACTGGCGCTGCGTGATGGCGTCGAGCCACGCCGTCGAGCGGCTGGACGTGAAAGAGGCGGAGTTCTGCGGCGCCTGCCGGAAGCCGGTGCTGCAGAACGGGCGCCGGTTTTTCTAAGCGGCCCGGCGCTATCCAAAGAGTCTGAAACTTTGAGAAGTAAAGTGGGGCAGGCAATCGTGCCTGCAGGCCGGCTTTCCAGCCGGCCCGGCCGCCTGAAAGGCGGCCTGCAGCCAGGATTGGCTGCCCCACTTTGGACTCTCTGTGCCAACCGGAGTTCAACAACTTACGGGCCGCGGAACGAAGTAATCTGGAGAGCTATCAGCTTTCAGCCGGTCTCGTAACGATCTGAGCGGTGAACCGTGCGCCCCGTTTCCTCTGTGGCCTCTGTCCCCTCTGTGATCTCAAAATCACGAGGAGTTTTCTCTGTGTCTCTGTGGTGAAGTGCCTCGCGGCGATCGGGCTGATCGCTGACCGCCTCCCGCCTTTGTCATCATAGTGGAAGTGCTCCAGCCATCCACCGCCTTCACCCTCGAAGATCAGCGACAGATGACCCGGGCGAAGAATTACTTCGCGTGGCAGAGCCGCCTGGTGGTGCGCGAACTGGGACAACGCGTGGTGGAAGTGGGGTGCGGCATCGGCAACTTCACCGGCCTGCTGCTGGACCGCGAGTTGGTGGTCGCCCTGGATCGCGAGGAGGCCTGCGTCGAGAGCCTCCGCGACCGCTTCCCCGGCCGAGCGAACCTGCGCGCCCTGACTTGCGAGGCCCCGAGTAGCGCGTTCCGCGATCTGGCGCGCTTCCGCCCCGATTCGGTAGTCTGCGTCAACGTCCTGGAACACATCGAGGACGATCGCGCGGCATTGCGTGCCATGGCGGAAATCCTCGTGCCGGGCGGCGTCATCGTGCTGTTGGTCCCTGCCTTCGATGCGCTCTATGGGCCCATCGACCGCAATCTGGGCCACTACCGCCGCTATCGGCGCGGGTCGCTCGGCAGGCTCGCGGACTCGGCGGGGCTCGAGGTTCGCAAGTTGCGCTACCTGAACACCGTGGGCTTCTTCGGCTGGTGGGTGAATGCCCGCGTGCTCCGGCGCGAGACGCAGTCCGACGGGCAGATCGCGATTTTCGACCGCTGGATCGTGCCGCTCCTTTCGGCTATCGAGGGCGCGGCCGCCCCGCCGTTCGGCCAATCGCTGCTGGCAGTCTTGCGGAGGCCGGCGTGAAGATCGCGGTGCTCGTCCCCTGCTACAACGAAGAGCGCACCATCGGCAAAGTGGTCAGCGATTTTCGCCGCGAACTGCCGGACGCCGCCATCTACGTGGGAGACAATAATTCCATCGACCAGACGGCACGCGCTGCGGCCGACGCCGGCGCCACCGTGATCCCGGTCTATCGCCAGGGCAAAGGCGCAGTGGCGCGCGCCCTGTTTCGCGAGGTGGAGGCCGATCTCTACGTGATGGTGGATGGCGACGATACGTATCCCGCCGCGGACGTACATCGCCTGCTAGCGCCCGTACTCTCCGGACGCGCCGACATGGCGGTGGGCGACCGGCGCGCCGCTGGTGGCTATCGAAAGCACAACCAGCGGCCGTTTCACAGCTTCGGAAACGCGCTCGTGACCCGCAGTATCAACCTGCTGTTCCGCTGCCGCCTGAACGATATTATGTCGGGATATCGCTGCTGCAGCCGCACGTTCATCCGCAACCTCACCATCCCCAGCGACGGATTCGAACTGGAAACCGGCATGACGCTGCACGCCCTCGAAAAGCGATTCACCGTGGCCGAGGTCCCCATCGATTACCGCGACCGGCCGCCCGACAGTTACTCCAAGCTGCACACTTTCGGAGACGGCTTCCGCGTGCTGCGCGAGATCCTGTGGGTCTATAAGGACGCCAAGCCGCTGGTCTTCTTCACGGCGATGTCGGCGCTTTTTCTGGCGGTGGCGCTGGCAATCGGGGTACCGGTGGTGATCGAGTTCATGCATACCGGGCTGGTGCTGAAATTTCCCCGGGCCATTCTGGCCTGCGGCCTCGCGGTAATCAGCAGCCTGCTTCTGATCTGCGGGTTTATACTGGACACGATTGTGAAGCTGCATCACGAGAGCTACGAGTTGCACCTCAATCGCCACGATCACGACTGACCATGTTTCCGATTCGGATGAAGCGGGTTCGCATCCGTCTGCGCGGCATCGTGCAAGGCGTGGGATTCCGGCCCTTCGTACACCATCTGGCGGGGAAGTGGCAGCTGGCGGGCTACGTCCTGAACTCTTCGTCGGGATTGGTGGCGGAGGTGGAAGGCGATCCGGATCGCGTGGACCGCTTCGTGGAGGCGGTACGCGCGGAAGCGCCGCCGCTCGCGTGGATCCAGGAGTTGGACGTCGCCGAGCTCCCGCCCGAGGGCGGTACGGGATTCGAGATTCGCCACAGCGCCGTGGAAACCGGGGAGTTTGCGCTGATCTCGCCGGACGTGGCCACGTGCCCCGACTGTTTGCGCGACTGCCGCGAGCCGGACAACCGCCGCTTCGGATATCCATTCACCAATTGCACCAACTGCGGACCGCGCTACACCATCATTCGCGACATACCGTACGATCGCGCCAGCACTACGATGGCGCCATTTCGCATGTGCGCGGCGTGCCGCCGGGAGTACGACGACCCGGCGAATCGAAGGTTTCACGCGCAGCCGAATGCCTGCCCGGTGTGCGGGCCGGAGTTAGATGTGGGTGAGCCTGGCTCGGTATGCGACCTCGACATCGTACCGAGCCGCGACCGTCAGGGAGCGGTCTTCGCCGAAGCTCGCGCCCGCGTGGCCGCGGGTGAGATCGTGGCCATAAAAGGCCTCGGTGGCTTCCACCTGGCCTGCGATGCGCGGAACGCCGCGGCCGTGGAGCGCTTGCGCGCGCGCAAGCGCCGCAGCGATAAGCCATTCGCCCTGATGGCGCGCGACCTCGCGGCGGTCGAAACGCTCTGCGAAGTATCGGAGGCGGATCGCGTGGCGCTCACTGGGTGGCGGCGGCCCATCGTTCTGCTGCCGCGCCGGCCGTCCACCGAGTTGCCGGAGGCCATCGCCCCGGGCAATCGCACCCTGGGCGTGATGCTGCCGTATACGCCGCTGCACCATCTGCTCTTCGACGGCGCCGCTTTCGACGCGCTGGTGATGACCAGCGGCAATATCAGCGAAGAGCCTATCGTGGTGGACAACGGCGAGGCGCGGGAACGAATCGGCAACGTGGCCGACTGGTTCCTCACGCACAATCGCGACATCTATATGCGCACGGACGATTCCGTGGTCCGCACCTTCGAAGGCCGCGAACGGGTGCTGCGCCGATCGCGCGGGTATGCTCCGCAAACGCTCGACCTGGGCCGCGCCGTTCCCGAGCTGCTGGCCTGCGGCGGCGAGCTGA
>CAZARO010000351.1:0-6011 GCA_964487165.1 uncultured Solibacteraceae bacterium
TCGCCGGCCACGCCGACGCCACCACCGCCGCGGCCAGCAGTAAGCCCGCCGCTCCAACTATTACCCACGCCCCCGGCATGTGCACGTTCTCGAAATAACTGCCCGCCAGCCCCTGCAGCGCGAGACCGCACGCCAATCCGGCGCCAATCCCGAACGCCGTGATGACCGTTCCCTCGCCGATCACCCGCGTCAGCAGATGCCGCGGCTGCGATCCGATGGCCAGCCGAATGCCAAATTCGCGCGTCCGCGCACTTACCGAAAATGCCAGTACGCCGGCAACCCCGACCACCGCAATGGTCAGCGCCACCAGGGCGAAGCCGCCGAAAACCATGGCATTCAGGCGATCCGGCGTGAGCACCTCCGCGCGTACATCTTCGAGCGTGGCGGCGCGCTCCACCGGCTGGTCCACGGAGAGGTTGCGAATGGTCCGCGTGATGGGGTTGATTAGCGCATACGGATCCGACCGGACATGGACGAAGAGGCGCCCGGCGAAAAGCGGCCCCTGTCCGAACGGCGTATACAAAGTCAGGGTCGGCTGCGGCACCAGGTGCTCATCGTCGATATCCCCTGCAATACCCACGATGCGCATGGGGGTCGGCTTCATGCCGATGAACTGGATTATCGGATCGGTCAAAGTGACATGCCGGTTCAGCGGCTCCTGGTTGGGAAACATCCTGCGCGCCACGCTTTGGCTGATGATCGCCACCGGCTCGCTGTCTCTGCGGTCGAGTTCGTTGAAATCGCGACCCGAGAGCATGGGCACGCCGAGCGAGGCGAAAAATTCGGGCGACACAATGCGGAACTGGCCGCGCGGGTCGTCTTCCGCCGTCGGGCGGACGTAGCCTTCGGCCGTAAATTGGAAGCCAGGGCCGAACGTACCTCCCTCACGCCACGGCGTGAGCATGCCGATGGAGACGCCGTCCACGCCCGGTAACTGGTGAACGCGGCGCATGGCTTCGCGGTAGAAGTCCACCACCTGGTCGTTCGTCCGCCCATAGGAAAGTACCGGCACGTTGATGGCGAGCACGCGGCGGGTATCGATGCCGGTCTGCACCGCCTGCAGGGCGAGCAGCGTCTTCAGCAGCATGGCGGCGCCCGCCAGCAGGACAAAGGAAGCGGCGATCTGCGTGACCGCGAAAGCCCGCAACCTCCGCGTCCCGCCACCGGCCACGCGCGCGCTCCCGTTCGACAGGCTGATGGCATTCGGCCCGTGGCCGGATGGCAGGCGCGGCACAAACGCCAGCAGCCCCGCGGCCAGCAGCGCCAGTCCGGCACCCACCCAGAGCATGCTGGAATCGACCGTCAGATCCAGCGCGCGCACCGAGAACCGCGAGGCATAGCGCGCCAGGATCGCCACCATGGGACGCGCGGTCAGCACGCCCAGTGCCGCTCCGGCGCCGCACAGCAGAAGACTTTCGGCCAGCAGGACGCGCCGCAGCGCCGCAGTGCTGGCGCCCAGCGCCGCGCGAACCACCAGCTCGCCTTCGCGGCGAATGGTGCGCGCCAGAATCAGGTTGGCCACATTGGAACAGGCAATCACGAAAACCAATCCCGACGCGGCCAGCAGCACCCAAAGCACAGTCTTGGCCTTGGACGTAATCTGGTCGCGCAGGAGCACCGCGTCGATGCTGAAATTCGCCTTGACGGGGTACGACTCGGGGTGCGCTTTCATCATGGCGGCGTGCGCCACCTTGAGCTCGGCGCGCGCCTGTTCCAGCGTCGCGCCGGGAGCCAGCCGGCCAAACAACTCCGTCATGCGATGGATCCGGCCCGTGACCATGGTGGCCGACAGATGGTGCGGACTGGTCACCACGTTGGCGATGATCTCGGTCTCGGCGGGATACGGGATGGAAGGTTCCAACACCCCTACGACGGTCGCGGTACGCGGTCCGAACGATTCCAGTCGGACGACCTTTCCCAGCACGGTCGGGTCGCTCTTCAACGCGGTGGTCCAGAAGCGATACGTCAGGACCACAGCGCCGGCCGCGGTCGGGCCGTCGTCCCGCATATCCAGCAGCCGTCCCAGCACCGGGTGCAGCCCCATCACGTCGAAGTAGGTGCCGCCGACCACGCCGGCCTGCACTTCGCGCGGCTCGCCCAGCCCGTTCATGGTGAACCCGATGGTGGAGAAATCGCCGATCTCGCTCAGCGATTTGATGCTTTTCTTCAGGTCCAGGATCTCCGGCACGGAAAAATTGGTGCTCTTTGTGGCCAAGCCCGGCGCGCTCTGCCAGATATAAATCAGCCTGTTTTCGTCGCGATTCACCAGCGGCCGCAGCAAGACTCCGCGGACCAGAGTGAAGATCGCGGCATTGGCGCCGATGCCCAGCGCCAGCGTGAGCACCACGGTAATGGTGAGCCCCCTGGCTTTGGCCAGCGAGCGGACGGCGTACTTCACGTCACGCCAAAAGATTCCAGCAGCTTCGCGTAGATCCAATCGTTCCGTGGTGATCCCAGTCATGACCGGGCCTCCCTTCTTGGCAATCGTCACAGTATTATCGTTCGACACCGGGCATTTTCGACATCGGGCCGAAAAAAAGTTTGGCTCTTTGGAGATGATACGCGATGCCGGCCGAACTGTTCCACTCGGGCTGAAAGTTACAAGTGTTTCCGGTTGTCCAGTGGGGCGGGATGGCATCCTGGATGGCATCCTGCGCGCCGATTGTTAATCGGCGTCTCACGGCCTGAAGCCCGCGCCACCGGTGGGGTGGGCTTCAGCCCGCCAGGGAGCAGATGGCCAAACTCCTGCGCGCCCAGTTGCACTCGGCGCTTCACGGGCACCCGCTGGACCAGAACAGGCTGGAGCACTGCCGGGCTGGCGCCCGGCCGGACCGATTGCCAATCGGTCCGCAGGTTGCCAACCTGCCCCACTTATACATTCAGACGTATACATTCAGGACTTATCCATTCAGGCCCAGCACTATCAATTCGTCGGGCGACTCTTCGAATTGCACTTCCGGTCCGTTCCACGCCGCGTTCTTATTGGCGACCCTCCGGGCTGCCAACGCGGCGGCGCCCAAAATCGCAGCCACGGCCACGTACAAAGCGGGACTCGCCAAGGCACGCCGCTCCAGTTCCACCAGCCGGTCCATAGTCACCACCAGAGGGACAACGCCCACCCAGAAAATCAGGTTCACCTTCTTCCCCGGCAGGTAGGAACAGGTGAAGGGAATCTTGCGAAAGTCCTTCAGAAAAGCGTCCGCGAGCAAGCTGCCGAGCAGCCCGACTACCAGCACGTGCTCCAATACCAGAGTCCAGGGCCAGAAGCACAGCAACAAAGCGGCCGAGATCGACGTGACGGGAAGCACCGAAAGTGCCAGCAACGCTCGCCGGATGGCCGACAGCGAGGCCGCGGCTCCGGGTGCGGGCGTCACGCGAAAGAGCCAGTTGGCGCCGAGATCCAACGGCAGAGAGAATACCGCCCGCGTACCCAACACCGACGCGCCCAGCATCAGCATGTTCACCACCAGCGTAGGACCGTTGACCCGGTGTAGCAGGTCGATCCCCGTCAGACGCATCACTTTCATGATGAGCCCCAGGTACACGATCACCAGGGCGAAACCGCCGCCCAGGTAGAACATCAGAATCACGCGATGGCGGCGGCTGCGCAGCAACGTGCGGATGACGAAGTGCGCCAGCGCCGTCTGCGGCAGATTGCCGAATCGCGGCAGCCAGATTCCCCCGCGCGAACCAGGAGCGAGATCCGGTTCTTCCAGTATCTTGCGCAGCGTCCGCAGGTAAGAGAACAGGAAAGCTGCCCCCGCCACCAGGAGCGCGATCGGCAGGCTCAATAGCGCGCGATATGCCAGCGGCGCCATCGCCGCGTGCCCTTCGGCCGGGTACGCGCCGCTCAATTCGCTGAGCAGGCCCATAAACCAGTACGGCGGCAGCCAGGCGAGGATCCGCTGATTCTCCGGCGCGCCCAGAGCCTTGGCGCTATCCAGTGACGGCGCCAGGCAAAAGACGCCGAGGAACAGGATGAAGGCGGCAGCCTGAAGCACCGACGAGGCGCGCAGATACCACCGGCGAGGCAATTGCGCCGCCACTGCCTGCACGCCCAAGACCGCGCCATAGAGAAACGTGCCGGCCGCCAGAAGCGCTACCCAGAAAGCCCCCGCGAATCGCATGGTCGCCAGGAATCCGGAGCCCGGCGGGCCCACCATCATAGGCCATGCGAACGCCGCGAGGCAGTTCAATGCCGCCACGGTGAGAACCAGGGCGGACGCCGCGGCGGCGATTTTGGCGGCGAACAGGGTGCGCGCGCGAACCGGCAGAGGAGCCAATACCAGCACATCGCGGCGATCGGGAAACACCGAGTCCCAACTCAACAGCGCGAACACTCCGACCACCAGCATGGTGAGGGAGACCATGAAGCGCTCCACGGACCACAGCAGGGGCGCCGAAGGCCGATGCCCTATCGCCAATCCGGTAACGAACGCGCACCACGAGAGCACCACGCTGATAGAGATGAGCGTGGCCCCGAGCTGGCCGAACAATCCACTGGAACTGCCATGCGCGGAGGTTGACAGCAGTTCCACATCCATCAGGCGGAAAAGGAACTGGCGATACAATACCCGCAACTGCAGGCTGGAATTCATCGCCCCTCCCGGGCTTGCGAAAACAGGCCGCTCCAGGAAGGGCCGAGGCAGAGCCACCGCTCCATGCCGTTCGAGAACCCGGGAACCTGCAGCAGTCCGTGTCCGTGCGCGCACATCGATTCGGCCCCGTACCATTCGAGGAATGTTCGCGAGGGAGCGCCGATGCGAACCGGGGCGGTGAGCAGCCCCAGGCATACGGGGCAGCGGCTCCGCTGATCGATCAGCACCCAGCGCAGCAGCGAAATCCAGAATACGAATAATCCCAGCGGCGCGAACGGTACCGAAGGCCCGACCCAAATCAGAAGCACGAACCCGCCCAGCACAATCGGCTGCACGAGCGCGATCTTGAGGGTCAGAAACAGCCCGCGGCGCAGCCTGTCCGGCCAGGGAAACTGCGGGAGATTGGCTGGGCCCCTTCCCAAGGCAAAACGTGTGGCCGGCAAAAAGAGACAGGACAGAAAGAGCATGACGATGCAGCCCATCGGCAAGACACGAGCCTTCAGGTGCGAGTGCCAGTGCCCAGGATCGAGAATCGGCAGACGAACCACGAGAAAGGCGCTCACCGCCCCGAGCGCGGCCAGGAACGCGAGGCAACTGAGCGGCGACTCCAGAAGGGTGAGGGTCCGCGGCACCGGAATCCGCTCGTTCCGCCTCAGCCAAAGCGCGTCGTGGAATGCGCCCAGGCAGAACCGCGTTGCGCAGCGCCGCGGAATGTAGCACAGTTCGGAGCGCCACTCCTCTAGCCAGCCGGCGCGTCGATGAGCGGGCGCCAGAAAGGAGGCGGCGCGAAGAATGGTTTGCCGCAGCCATGCGCCCATGTTGGGAGTATACCTATGTAGAATTCTACTGGCAAGAAGAAAATCGACTCGCCGCTATCTCCGCGCGCTTGCCACCGCGGCCGCCGCTTGCCGCAACTGCTCCGGCTTTCCCGCGTACGCCATCGTCAGCTGCTTCGCATCCCGCAGCTTCTCCCAAAGCTGCTCCGCCTTCTGGTAGCAATCTCGCGCCTGTTCCGGGTCAACCGCGCGCAGGGCATCGCCCATCAGCCCGTAATCGATGGCCACCGCTGCCCGATTCGAGGGCCGCTTCTGGAAATGCCGCGCCCGAAAGATCCCGGCGAACCAGCACACCATCAATTCCTCCCACGAGACGAACCGCACAAAAACGGTGTAGGGCCGACTTGGTTTCCCCTGGTACCCTCCACTCGCCTGGCGATTTACATTCGGGCTCGTGGCAACGTACCATAAGAAAACCATGTCCGTGCAACTTATTACTCGCGCAGCGGTCTCCGGCCGCTGGATTCGTGTCGCGCTGGCCGCCTTCGTGTTGGCCTCTGCTGCCAGTCTGCTGGCGCAGGAGGACAAAAAGCCCGCGCCGGCTCACAAAACCACTCCACCGCCGGCGAACAAGGGG
>CAZARO010000352.1:0-6003 GCA_964487165.1 uncultured Solibacteraceae bacterium
GCCGGGAAGAGGCCAAGGCCGATTACGCCTCGCCGCAGACCGAGCTCTACGGCGACTACCGCCGCCTGCTCGACCGCAAAGACATCGACGCCGTCATCGTCGCCAGCTGGGACAACAACCACGCCGCGTTGACCATGGCCGCCTGCGATGCGGGCAAAGACGTCTACGTGGAAAAACCGATGACGTCCGTTCCCGAGCAAGGCGCACCCATGATCGCCGCGGTCCGCAAGTCGAAACGCGTGGTGCAGGTGGGGGTGCAGCAGCGCTCCATGGCCCACTTCATTGAGGCCCGCAAGCGCTTCTTCGAAAGCGGTCTCATCGGCAAGGTCCACATGGTGCGGACCATCTGGAACGGGAACTCGGGATATCTCACCGTGCCTCCTCCCGGAATGGAGCAGAAGCCCGCCGGACTCGATTGGAACGCCTGCCTCGGCTCACTGCCAAAGATCCCGTGGGATCCCAAGCGCTACTTCAACCGCTTCTCCTATTGGGACCTTTCCACCGGCGGCCAGACCGGCGGCCTCTTCGTCCATATGGTGGACGTGGTGCACTGGTTCCTGGGCGTTCGAAAGCCCAATTCAGCCGTCGCGCTGGGCGGCATCTATCAGTATGACGACGGCCGCGACACGCCCGACAACATCAACTTCATCCTCGATTATCCCGGCGGCGTCAACGTCACCTTTGAGGCCACCATCAGCGATATGATCGACCCGAATCGGCCGACATCGTCTTCATGGGCACGGGCGGGCGCCTGCACATTTTCCGCGGCGGCTATCGCTTCCTTTCGAAAGACACCGATGCTCCCTCCGACGAGATCCGCGGTGCTGGCACGCCAGATGTCCACGTGGCCGAGTGGCTGGACTGCGTGCGCACGCGCCGCGAACCCAGCGCCAACGTGGAAGAGGGACACTACTCGTCCATGGCCTGCCATATCGGCAACCTCGCTTACCGGCAGCGCCAGCGCGTCGCCTGGCGGCAGGAGTGGAACGCATGATTGAGCCCGGCATCAACATGGAATTCATCCGCTGCGAAGACAAGTCCTTCGAAGCGGGCGTCTCCCGCGCGGCGCAAATCGGCTACCGCATCATCGAGCCCATGGTACACAACGGCCGCGAACTGCTCAGCGAGGCAGGCTACTTCCACTCCGTGTCCCTGGATGAGGACCCGCTTTTCATCAAGGACATCTGCGACCGGTACGGCGTGCGCTGCTCCGGGCTCTCGGCGCACTGCCCGCTCATGCGGCCCGAGATCAGCGTCCCATATCTCGAAAAAGCGATTCGCTTCGCGGAAACCCTGGGTGCGCCCGTGGTCAATACCGACGAGGGGATTCGCCCCGCCTGGCTGGCTGACAACGAGTGGTTCGGGGTGATGCGGTACACGCTCAAAACGGTGCTGCGCGTGGCCGAACGCCGCGGTGTCGCCATCGCTATTGAGCCTCACCAATGCATCTCCCGCACCACCGCCGGACTGCTGCGCATCGCCACCCTGGTGGATTCGCCCATGCTGCGCGTGAACTACGACACCGGCAATGCCTTTCTGGCCGGCGAAGATCCCTACCAGGGTCTGCAGGCCGTAATGGATCGGTTGGTCCACGTTCATGCCAAGGACATCAGCATCCAGCATGCGGCGGAAGAGCAGGGCAAAGTCACCGGCACGCCGGTCGGCTGCGCCTGCGGCGATGGCGTTATCGACTGGCGCCGCGTGATTGCCATTCTGCGCGCCGGCGGCTACTCCGGCGTGACGTCGGTGGAGTGCGGGACGCCCTTGCAGGCGGAAAGGTCACTGGCTCATCTCCATGCGCTCCTCGCTGACTAGCTTCATCCTGCTGGCCGCCGCATTGTCCGCCGTCGCGCAACCGGTGCCCGACCGTTTCTATTTCGACGAAGGCAAGGTCCGCGTCCTCATTCTCACCGGCCGGAACAATCACGAGTGGCGGCTCACCACTCCGTATCTGCGCCACGCTCTGGAGATCACCGGCCGCTTCGACGTGCGCGTCTCCGAGGAGCCGTCTTCGCTCAGCGCCGAAGCGCTCCGCCCGTACGATGTCCTGCTAGTGAACTATTGCGGCCCGCGCTGGTCGCCGGAGACCGAGCAGGCGGTGGCCGCCTTCGTCCGCGGCGGCAAGGGGCTGGTGGCCGTACACGCGGCCGTTTATCCCTTCGGCGATCAGAAAGTCTTCGGCGACCATATGGTCTCCACCGGCGTCACGCAGGCGCCGTGGCCCGAGTGGGCGCTGATGGTGGGCGGCGCATGGTCCGGTATTCCTCCGGTGTCGGGCCACGCGCCGCGTCACGTCTTCCAGGTGGAATGGCAGCTCCGCGACCATCCCATTGCCGCCGGCCTGCCGCCGGCATTCACCGTTTCCGATGAGCTCTATCACAGCCTGCGCGTCGCTCCCGGCGTGCAGGTGCTGGCTTCCGCCATGGACGATGCGGCCAACGGCGGCACCGGGCGGCGCGAGCCGCTGCTCTGGACCAACGCCTACGGCAGCGGACGCGTCTTCCACAGCGCGCTGGGCCACGACGTCGACGCCATGCAGGCGCCGGGCTTTCTGGTGTCGATGGTGCGCGGCACGGAATGGGCCGCCACCGGCAAGGTGACGCTGCCGGCGCGCATCGACATGGATCCCAAGGATGCCGGCGCGCTGCGCGTGCTCCTGGTCACCGGCGGCCACGACCACGAATCGTCCTTCTACGGCGTCTTCGAAGGCCATCGCGATCTGCGGGTGAACGTCGACCCGCACCCCGTGGCCTTCCGCAACGACCTGCGCAAGAACTACGACGTGCTGGCGCTCTACGACACCATCCAGACTGACCAGTTGTCGGAACAGCATCGCCAGAACCTGCGCGACTTCGTCGAATCCGGCAAGGGCATCGTCGTGCTCCATCACGCCATCGCCGACTTTCAGTCGTGGGAGTGGTGGTGGAAAGAGGTGGTTGGCGGGCGCTATATCCTGAACGCCGAACCAGGATACTCGGCATCGAAATACCTGCATGGCGTCGAGCTTGTGGTGACGCCCAAAGCCGGCCATCCCATCGTGAAGGGGTTACCCTCTATGCGCCTCATCGAGGAGACGTATCATTACGTGTGGCATCGCCCCGACGTGCAGGTGTTACTCACCGTGGACCACCCCACTTCCGATACCGATATCGCCTGGGTGAGCCCATATGCGAAATCGCGCGTCGTGTATCTCCAGCCGGGCCACGGCCGCGAGACCCACGAGTCGCCGTGGTACCGCCAGTTGGTGCATAACGCTATCGTCTGGGCGGGCGCCAAGTAGGCAAGGCCTGGATATCCCTGCGGGATATGGGATTCGGCTCATCGACCGCTCCCTCGCGGTCGCGGCTAGGTAGGCTCTCGCAAACACGGAGACGCCATTCCGAGCCGCGCGCGCAAGCAAGCGGGTTTTCGAATTGTCTGGTATGAAAACTCTCTGCGCTCTCAGCTCCCTCTGCGCTCTCTGATTTTCTCCCGTTGTTTTCTCGCCGTCTCCGCGTCTCTGCGGTGAAACAGTCGAGCATCACTGAGCAGCTCGCGCGGACGTCCGAGCCGTGCGGCGCTCGGAACTCCGAGTGCCGCGAGAGCTACGCAGCGCTCCCGCTAGACGCCGCCGCGCGCGAAAGTGAGTCGACTTCGCCGCCGCCTCGGAGCTCTCGAAAGCTTCCGCCGTCTCCGTCAGGCTCAATCCGTCGAGATCGCGCAAGCGGATGGCAGTGCGGTCGCGCTCGGAAAGTTGCGCCATCCCATCCTGCAGCCACTCCAGCCGTTCCAATTCCTCCACTCTTGCCAGCGGCGAAACCCCTGTGTCGCGCGAATCGATATGCGGAAACTCATCCAGCGATACGCAGCCTCGATCGGTCCGAAAGAACATCCGGACTTCATTCATGGCGATCGAGCAGAGCCAACTCTTGAATCGTGAGCTCGCCCGCAACTGGTCGCGATGGGCGAATGCGTTCAATAAGGTCTGCTGAATGATGTCGTCTGCATGGTCCGCAGCCCTTAACCGCGTTTGCACCAACCGCCGTACCGATTGCAGGTTAGGGGCCAACAAGGCTGCGAAGGTTTCTCCGGTCATGATTATTTTGCCCTCCTTGGCTCTGCTGAACCATCTATTGCATTCTGCCTGCCACCGGGGATTTATTCGCATTTGCTTGAAAAATCTGCCGGTTAGACACGCGCCAAGTGTCCGTTGCCGGACGAGCCTGTCGGCATTTCGGCAGCGTGCCAACTAACTGGCGGAAGCCGACGATTTGCGTTGCGTACCTTTCGGCGTATCCGCGGCGGGGCTCAGCGGAGTCTGCACCGGAAAGCCCTGCTCGCGCCAACCGGAGAATCCGCCCAGCAGCGCGTGCATATGCGTTACGCCATGCCGCTTCAGTCGAAGAGCAGCCCGCACGCTGGTGATTTCGTTGGGGCAGGAGCAATAAAACACTACGTCCTTCTGGCCGATCGACGGAAGCAGCGAATCCACATCTTCGTAGGCCAGTGCCAGCGCTCCCGGGATGCAGCCCTCCCGCCTCTCGATATCCGTTCGCAGGTCCACCACTACCAGCGGCTCGCCCGCCTCCATCCGCTGTTTCAATTCCCGAGGCGTAATTCGGTGCGCTCGAAGCGAGCGGTATAATCGCCGGCGGCGGACGAACTTCGAAAGGACATATACCGCCAACGCGGCTACCATCGCGACTCCGAACCAGGCGCCGAATCGGGACAAGACGTCGGCCAGATCCTCCAATTGCCTGCGAAATACCCAGCCCACGGCAACGTAGGCGCCGGACCAGACCAGTGCGCCGCCGGCATCGAGAAGGACGAATTTCCACGCCGCCAGGCCGAACATTCCCGCCATGGGAGGTCCCAGAGTGCCGAACCAGGGCAGAAATTTCGAGATCAGCAGCGAGTCCGACCCGTAGCGCATATACGCGGAATGCGTCTTCGAAACACATGTGTCAGGTTCGATGGAGACCCGGCAGACGAACGTCAGCACCGCGGTGCCGCGCCGTCTTCCTAACCAAAACCACAGCGAGTCGCAGATCAGGGATGCACCTACCGCCAGCGCAAGCACGGCCAGCAGGTTGAAGCGCCCGAGCCCCGCCAATGCCCCCGCCGCCAACAGTACCGGACCTGACGGAATCGGCAGGCCGATTTGTTCGATAAACACGGCGACGAAGATTACGATGTGACCGTGCTTGAGCAGGAACTCCATCGCGCTGTGCATTTTCTGCCTATTGCCACCCTCCGCCCAGCGCCTTATAGAGTTCCACCACCGTCAGTATGTCGTTTAATCTAATCTGCGCCAGGTCTAACTGAGCCTGGAATAAGTCACGATCCGCGTCCAGGGCGTCAAGCTGGGTATCCACGCCTCCGTGGTAGCGCAGATACGCCAGCCGCACCCGGTCTTCCAATGTACTCACGAGTGTCTCCTGCTCACTGCGGCTTTCCCGCACTCGCTGGTGCGCGATCAGTGCATCGGAGACTTCCGTGAAGGCGGTCTGAATGGTCCTCTGGTATTGAATCAGCGCCCGCTCGCGTTCGGCCTGCGCTACCTGGACGTTGGATTTCAGCCGCCCGGCGGTAAATATAGGTTGGCTCACCTGCGGCACCAGGCTCCAGGCGCTGGCCGGTCCGCTAAACAGGTTCGACAATTGGGTGCTCTGGCCGCCCAGGAATCCGCTCAGACTTACCTGCGGGAAATAGGCCGCCCGCGCGACCCCTATCTGGGCATTGGCTGCGATCAACTCCTGCTCCGCGGCCCTTATGTCGGGACGCCGCTCCAGCAGGGCCGATGGCAGCCCGGCCGGCACTTCAGGCGCAAAGTCCAGCTCCGTCAGGCTCCGCCCGCGCACCACGCTGCCGG
Organism: uncultured Solibacteraceae bacterium; assembly: GCA_964487165.1. Taxonomy (GTDB): domain Bacteria; phylum Acidobacteriota; class Terriglobia; order Bryobacterales; family Bryobacteraceae; genus PALSA-129. The sequence goes on from CAZARO010000352.1 coordinate 5,852, forward strand.
GATTCTCCCCCAGCAGTAGCGTGATCTGATTCTCCCTCTGCTCAATCTGCTGCTGGAAGCCAGGGATGGTTTGCGCCGCGCTCAGCACCAGTTGCTCGGCCTGGCGTAAGTCGAGCAGCGTGGAGACACCGCCAGTTTCCCGCGACTTAGTA
>CAZARO010000353.1:0-5998 GCA_964487165.1 uncultured Solibacteraceae bacterium
GCCACGATTGGGGCCGCACGCTCACCGAACTGGCTGACGAGAATTACCTGAAGCCCCTGACGGAATGGGCCCACCGGCATGGCACGCTCTTCCGCTCGCAGAGCTATGGCACGCCGCCGGTGAATCTCTCGAGCAACGCGCTGGCCGATCTGCCGGAGGGCGAAGGCAGCCAGTGGCGCCGCTTCTCGGCCACGCGCTGGGCGTCGTCCGCGAGCCATCTGTATGGCCGCCCGGTGACCTCATCGGAGACCTGGACCTGGCTGCATTCCCCGGTCTTCCGCGCCACGCCGCTCGATATGAAGGCCGAGGCGGACATCCATTTCCTGGAGGGCATCAATCAGTTGGTCGGCCACGGATGGCCGTACTCGCCACCCTCCGCGGGCGAGCCCGGATGGCGATTTTACGCCGCCGCGGTGTTCAATCAGCACAATCCCTGGTGGCTGGTGATGCCCGATATCACACGCTACTTGCAGAGAATCAGTTTTCTGCTGCGGCAGGGCCAGCCTGCTAACGATGTGGCCGTCTACATTCCCACCGACGATGCGTGGGCCGCCTTTACGCCCGGCAATGTCTCCGTCAATAAGACTGTCGATCAGCTCCTGGGCGCCGATCTGATTCCCAAGATTCTCGACGCGGGATACAATTTCGATTTCATCGACGACGGCGCGATCGCGCGCGGCGGCGTGCCGTACCACATTTTGATCTTGCCGAACGTGGAGCGCATTCCGCTGGCCACTTACCGCAAGATCGAAGAGTACGCGCGCAAGGGGGGCACCCTGCTTTTCACCGGCCGTACGCCCTCGCTCGCTTCCGGCTTGATGGACGCCGCGGACACAGCCGCGATCGTGGCGCTTTCGCGCGGCCATCGGGTGACGGATCTCGCCGCGCTGCCGTCCGCGATGCACGCGGCGTTGCCGGCCGATGTCGCCACTGCGCCCGAGATCGGCTTCGTACACCGCAAGTTGGCGTTCGGCGACGTGTACTTTCTCGTAAACACCAGCAATCACCGGGTGCAAGCTTCGGCCATGTTTCGCGTGCAGGGACTCGGTGCGGAGTGCTGGGACGCGATCACGGGCAAGAGTTGCGATTTCGACGGCCATCTCGATCTCGCGCCGTACGAATCGCGCGTGCTGGTCTTCTCTAAGGAGGCCACACCCGCGCGTCCCGCGGCTAGCGGTCCGCTGCCGGCTCCGGTGGAATTGAGCGGGCATTGGACCATCGCTTTCGACGGCGAATCGCCCGCAGCCACCACGCTGCGATCGTGGACCGATGACGAGGCTCCCAAGTATTTCTCGGGCCTGGCCACCTACGAAACTACTGTCACGGTGCCGAGTGCGCTCGCCGCCACCAGACACGCCGTCTACCTGAACTTCGGGGAAGGCACGCCCGTGGCGACCGCGGAGCGCAATTCCGGATCGGGCATGCGCGCCATGCTGGAAGGCCCGGTGCGCGAATCCGCCGTGGTCTACGTCAACGACAAGCGCGCCGGGTCAGTGTGGTGCCCACCGTACCAGGTGGAAGTCTCGGGCCTTCTGCAGGCGGGAGAGAATCGCATCCGCATCGTGGTTGCCAATCTGGCCATCAACGAACTCGCCAAGGGTCCGCTGCCCGACTACAAAGCGCTCAACGCCAAGTACGGCGAGCGTTTCCAGCCGCAGGACATGGCGAATCTGCAGCCGCAGCCCTCGGGCATATTGGGACCCGTTAGTCTGACGGCGCGATAGCGCTTTCGCGGGCTGAAGCCTGGCTGCAGCCCGCGCCAGGACGAGCGCAGCTCGCCTTCAATGCCGGCCTTTCAGGCCACCACTGGTTGCTGCCTAACTCACTGGCGGGCTGAAGCCCGGCTGCAGCCCACCCCACCAGGCGGATTGGCGCATCTTGGTTGCGCGGGCTTCAGCCTTGGCTTCAGCCCGTGAACGGCGGCCTGAAAGGCCACCTGCAGGCACGATTGCCTGCCCCACCGGGCCGGCCAACATGCAGTGAATGGCCAAACCCCAGAGGCGAGTGCAGCTCGGCTTTAATGCCGGCCTTGCCCCGACCGGACCGATTGCCAATCGGTCCGCAGGATGCCATCCAGCCCCACGGAAAATGGCCAATCTCAAATGGCCAAACTCCAGGGAGCGATAGCGATCACTCGCAACGCAACGCCGTCAAGGGGTCCACTTTGGCAGCTCTCCGGGCGGGTATCGCGCAAGCCAGTATGCCAACCGCCGTGAGGATGGCCGCTACCGCACCGAGCGTCCAGGGATCGGTGGCCCGGACACCCCACAACTCCGCCGAAATCCAGCGTGCCAACGCCAGGCTGCCCACCAAACCCAGCCCGACCCCGCATGCCACCACTCGAATACCGCTGCGCAGCACCATTCCGGTAATCTCTTTCGGCCGGGCGCCTAGCGCGATGCGGATGCCAAACTCGTGGGTCCGCTCGCCCACCGCATAGGAAAGCACGCCGTAGATTCCGATGCTGCCCAGCAGTAGCGCCAGCCCCGCGAAGGCCGAAATTAGAATGGCATTGACGCGGCGCGGCGCCACCGACTCCGACCGCAGGTCCTCAAAATTCTCCAGCGCGTAAACCGCTTGGCCGGGGTCGATGACAGCGGCCACGCGGCGCACGTCGGGCGCGATATTCATGGGCGGAACGGAAGTCCGCGCCACCAGGGTGAAGAATGGGACACCGGCCCACGTGATCTCCTGTTGGGCCGGTTGCAGGTAGGGAAGGTAGATGAGCGGCGCCGGGTCGGATTCCGGCTGGGGGCGCACGTCCCCAGCCACGCCAACCACGGTCATCCAATCGCCATCCCGCAGGGGATTCTCGATGCGCCGGCCGAGGTCACCGTCAGGGAGGAATCGCCGCGCGAAGGTCTGGCTGACCACCGTTACGGAGGGCGCGCCATCGCGGTCCTGCACGGTGAACGCGCGGCCGCGGACCAGCGGGATTCCCATGGTGCGGAAGAATTCGCTGCTCACCACCGCCCCGCTCACTTGCGGCGCCTTTTCGCGGCCTTCGATGGCGAGGCCGCTGAAGGTCATCATCGAGCCGGTCAGGGGAAGTTCATTTCCGCCCGCCGCCGAGACCACGCCCGGCACTCGCTGCAACCCTTCCAGCAGGCGTTCCAGATAGCGCGCCTGGTCGACGGGTTTGGGGTAGCGCGATTTCGTCAAACTCACGTTGAAGGTGAGCACGTGGCGCGGATTCATCCCCATGTCGATGCCGCGCGCTGCGAGGAAGGTCCGCAGAAAGAGCCCGGCGCCGGCCAGCAGGACCATCGCGAGTGAAATCTCCGCCACCGCCAGACTCAAGCGGAAACTCCCCTTCCAGCGGCTCCCGGTAACTCCGCGGCCCGTTTTGAGGGACTCCATGAGGTGAATGCGCGAGGCGGCAATGGCCGGCGCCATTCCGAAAGCGATTCCGGTCACCACGGCAACGGCAAGGGTGAAGGCGAAGACCCGGTAATCCAAGCCAATGGGCTGCAGGGCCGGCATCTTGGGCGCGATTACCAGCAGCACCAGCGCCTTGGTCCAGTGCGCGCCGGCCAGTCCGAGAGCCGCGCCCGCCAGGCTGAGCAGCACGCTCTCAGTCAGTAACTGCCGCACAATGCGGACGGTGCCCGCTCCGAGCGCCCGGCGGACGGCCATTTCGCGGGATCGGGCGGCGGACCGCCCGAGCAGCAGGTTGGCCACATTCACACACGCGATGAGCAGCAGGAAACCCACGGCGCCTAAGAACAGCACCAGCGACCGTCGCAGGCCGGAGGCCACCTGTTCCTGCCAGGGAATTACTTCGGCCGATTTCCAGCGCACGCCCTTGCGCACGGCGTTCTGCATCAGCCCGGTGAGTTCGGCCTGGACCGCGTCCCTGGTGACGCCGGGCCGCATCCGGCCCACCACGTGGATCAGCGGGTCGCGCGTCTTGCCGTTCTCACCGATGGCGAATGGCGCCCACACGTCGTAGGGGAATGCGCCGTAGCGGTCGGGAATGCGAAATGACGGCGGCAGCACGCCGATAACGGTGTACACGCGATCGTCCAACGTCAGGCTCTTGCCGACCGCGGACGGGTCGGCGGCGAAGTGGCTCTTCCAAAACGCGTACTCCAGGAGCACGACATCCGGGCCGCCTGGCCGATCTTCTTCGGGGCGGAAAGTTCTTCCGAGAACCGGGTGCACTTCGAGCAGGGAGAACAGGGATGCTGTAGCGAGCCCGCCGTTGACCCGCTCCGCACCTTCGCGGCCGGCCAGGTTGGCCTGGAATTGCCGATAGCCCGCAATTTGGCTGATCGTCCGGGTGTACTTGCGCCAGGCGGGGTAATCCTGGGTGTAGCCGCTGAAACCTTCGAAGTGCCCCAATTTGGCCGTGATGTAGACCAGGCGGCCGGGGTCCGCATACGGCAGAGGGCGCAGCAGCACGCCGTTGACTATGGTGAAGATTGCGGTGGTAGCGCCGATTCCGAGCGCGAGGGTGAACACCACTGTGGCCGTGAGCCCAGGGGTGCGCCGCATGGTGCGGCAGGCATAGATGGCGTCGCGAACGGTGACTTCCAGCCACGGCTGGCCATGGCGCTCGCGGAGGTTTTCCTTCGTGGCTTCGAGGCCGCCCATGCGGAGCAAGGCTTCCCGCCGCGCCTCCGCCGGCGGCAGTCCGCGGCGAATTCCGTCGTCGATGTCGAGCTGAAGGTTGGTCTCCAGTTCTTCGGCCATCCGCCCCTCCCACCGTCGGCGGGCAAGAACGCCCCAGAGTCTGACCCACCACGCGCGCAAGCCTCTCATGAGACCTCCTTCGCCGGCGCCAGGAACCGATCCATGATGGAAGCGGTGCGGTCCCATTCGTGCGCTGCCTCTTCCACCCGCTTGCGCCCCGCCCGCGTGAGCCGGTAGAAGCGCGCCTTACGATGATTTTCGGAAAGGCCCCATTCCGAGGCGATGTAGCCCTCCTGTTCCAGCCGCAGCAGGGCGGGATACAGAGTGCCGTAATTGACGATCAGAAGGTCTCCGCTGGTCTGCTCGATTCGCCGGGCTATGCCATAGCCGTGCAGTGGTCCCAACGTCTCCAGTGTCTTGAGCACCATCAGCGCCAAGGTGCCCTGCCAAACGCCCGCAGTTTCAGACATCGGACTCCTATTGCATCCCCAGAATATCAGCGTTCCTATGGCATTGCAATAGGACTGCGGGCGATCACGGACGCCTTCGGTGGAGGCCGGGGCGCAAACGGCACAGGAACTAAAGTCGCCCTCATAGAGGCGTCGGAAGACCGAGTGCTCCGAGGCAGGCCGATTGCCAATCGGCCGCAGATTGCCAATCTGCCCCACATCGAGGCCTACGCGTCCCGCGCGCCGGTTCGCGTAGGCCGGGGCGCAAACGGCACAACAGCTGCAGTCGGCCTCGTAGAGTCATCGGAAGGCAGAGTAGTCCTCGGCAGGCCAATTGCCAATCTGTCCCACATCGAGGCCGACGCGTCCCGCGCGCCGGTTGTTGCATCATAGACCTAAGGGGAATTCAGGCTGTCTGGACAGGAACAACAACATCCGATCGTAAACCCGTGGATTGTCGCGGTGGCAGTGATGTTTGCGACCTTCATGGAGGTGCTCGACACCACCGTGGTGAACGTGTCGCTGCCGCACATCGCCGGCAGCCTCTCGGTCAGCGTGGACGAAGCTTCCTGGGCGCTGACTTCCTACCTGGTGGCCAACGCGATCATTCTTCCGATGACCGGGTGGCTGGCTAACTTTTTTGGCCGCAAGCGGATGCTGTTGGGGGCCGTATTCGGTTTCACGGCCGCCAGCTTTCTCTGCGGGCTGGCGCCGAATCTCTCCATGCTGATCCTGTTCCGCGTGATTCAGGGAGCTACCGGAGGCGCGCTGCAGCCGCTCTCGCAGGCGGTAATGCTGGAAGCTTTCCCACCGCAGGACCGTGGGAAGGCGATGGCATTCTGGGGGCTGGGAATCGTGGTGGCGCCCATGCTCGGGCCGGTGATCGGCGGATGGCTGACGGACAATTACAGCTG
>CAZARO010000354.1:0-5998 GCA_964487165.1 uncultured Solibacteraceae bacterium
CCGGCGCCGGCAGTGAATCCAGATCCTCCACTGTCGGCCGCGGCTTGGTGAAGCACACCCGTTCTCCGCTTCGATACGCGATGCCCGCGATCGCCGGCAGCCGCTCCGCCAGGCGCGGCATCGCGTCCGCGATCTCGACCAGCGTCCTCTCCCCCTCATGAATCACGACAATGTCGATCTCCGGATGATTCGCCAGCAGCGCGCCCGCCGCGCACGACGCGTAATGCCCGCCCGCCACGACGAGTTTTTTCGGATCGCGCAACTTGATTTCCCTTCCCAGCGCAAGAAACTCCTGCGCCCTGGCCTGAAAGCAAATCGACAACCCAACCACATCCGCGTCCTGGGCAGCGTTCGCCACTGCCCCTATCTCCACCACCGCATTGAACGGCGCCAGCACTGTCTTATGCCCAGCACTCAGTAGCGAGCCAGATAGGTAACGGATGGAAAGGTTCTCTTCGTAATCGGGACCAGCCAGTAGGACTTTCATGGTTCCTCCCGAAGACCATAATATCGACTTACAGCTATTATTATCTTATATAATTAATACCCGTCTCAAATGGCCAGTCCCAAGATGTAGGCTCGATAATGACCTTCGCAGCACTTCGGTTGGTGCGGGCGTTCCGAAATTGAGTCCGAAGCCAGGCAACGTATTCGCCTCACGCCTCGGCCTGTTCCGGTTCAGCGACACCACTGGGATGGTATGCTGTCCCGTAGAAGTGACAAATCGGAGCGGAGGCGGAATCGAAACTCTGCCCTGAACCACAGCGGGAGTTGGTCTGTGTGCGATCGCTTCGAGTATTACAGCCTGTATGCTCAAACTCCGCTGCTCGGCCGACCTGGTTTCGAGAGTGCCATGGCTGTATGGTTGCCCACATGGACAAAAGGATGGCCGGAGGAGCCCGGGATCCACTCGCCTGCGCGCTTGCCCGAAACGGATCGGTCCCGCGATCCGCCCCACCCCTCGCTCGCACGCCCGCACAGAAACATTGACCATTTTCGGAGTCCATGCTACCGTGAGAATTCCCTGAGGTGCTCGTCATGGGGACGAGTGAAAAGGGAAGCGGGTGAAAATCCCGCACGGTCCCGCCACTGTAAGCAGCGAGCGGCCGGCGTATTCCGCCACTGTTCTTCGGAATGGGAAGGTGAGCCGGTTCGCGTTGACCTGCGAGTCAGGAGACCTGCCTCAGGTAATTGCGCCATGCTTCGAACGAGGGCAGGTCGTGCAGAATTCGCCATTCCAGTCTTCCCCTCGAGGTGTGCGCAGCTTTGTGAAATGAGGCTCGGACTCCTCGGCGATGTTGACGCTCATACTTGGCGGCGCTAGAAGCGGAAAATCGCGGTTCGCGCAGAAGCTTGCCGCGCGCACCCCGCGCGTTTGCTATGTGGCCACCCTGGTGCCCGGCGACGATGCGGAAATGCAGGCGCGGACCGCGCGCCATCGCGCCGAGCGTCCGGCTTCCTGGCGAACCGTCGAGGAGCCGCTGGCATTGGCCGATGCCGTGGAACTGGCGTCGCGCGAGAGTGACACGGTGCTGGTCGATTGCCTCACCCTCTGGCTCAGCAATCTCTCCTGGGAGCATCGCAGCGAGCCCGCGCTGCTGGAAGATTTCATGCAATCGCAACTGCGCCGCATCGCCGACGCTGCCCGCTCCTGCCGCGTCATTCTGGTATCCAATGAGGTCGGTTCCGGAACGGTGCCGGAATCGCCGGTGGCGCGCGCCTTCCGCGATGCTCAAGGTTTCCTGAACCAATGGGTGGCCGAAGCGGCTGACGAGGTGATCCTGGTGGTCGCCGGTCTGCCGCTGTACCTGAAGAATGGAGACGGCCGATGAGCATGCCGCGCATCGTGGTTGCCGGGACTCATAGCGGGGCGGGGAAGACTACCGTCGCCACCGGCATCATGGCCGCCCTTCGCCGCCGCGGCCTGCGCGTGCAAGGGTTCAAAATCGGCCCCGACTTCATCGACCCTACTTTTCATCGCGTGGCCACCGGACGCGCCAGCCGCAATCTGGATGGCTGGATGCTCTCTCGCGAGGTCAACCTGGAGATCTTCGCGCGGGCGTCCGAAGACGCCGATGTCGCGGTGGTCGAAGGCGTCATGGGCATGTTCGACGGCAAGGATGGCCGGTCGCTGGCGGGCACCACGGCGGAGATGGCCATCTGGCTGGACGCGGCGGTGGTGCTGGTGCTCGATGCCGGGGCGCTCGCCGGCAGCGCCGCGGCGCTGGTCCACGGCTTCGACACCCTGGTGCCGGAAGTGCGCGTCACCGCGGTGATAGCGAATTTCATTGCGAGCGCCGGACACTATGAGTTCCTGCGGCAGGCGATCGGCGCGCGGTGCCGTCCGGAGGCCATTGGATATCTCCCGCGCGAGGCGGCCATCGCGTTTCCGGAGCGCCATCTGGGGCTGAATATGGCGGCGGAGACGCTCACCGATGCCCGCCTGCAAGCGCTGGCGGAAGCGGTGGAGGCGCATATCGATCTCGACCGTGTGCTCGGTCTCAGCGAGCGTCCGCCCGCTGTCGCGCCGCCGCGCAAGAGTCCGGCTCCGGTACGAGCGCGCATTGGCGTCGCCCGGGACGAAGCTTTCTGCTTCTACTACGAAGACAATCTCGACCTGCTGCGCGCATACGGCGCGGAGCTGGTGGAATTCAGCCCGATCGCGGACCAGGCACTGCCCGCGGACTTGGACGGCCTCTACTTCGGCGGAGGATATCCCGAACTGCACGCCGAAGCGCTGGCCGCGAATACGCCCATGCGAGAAGCGGTAGCGCGCTTCGTTGCGCGCGACGCTCCGGTCTACGCGGAGTGCGGCGGCTTCATGTATTTGGCCGAATCGATGGCTGATGCGCAGGGCCGCGCCTGGCCCATGGTCGGCGTTTTCCCCACCGTGGCGAGAATGCAAGGGCGCCTCGCGAAGCTCGGCTACGTCGAGGTGGAGACCGATTCGGGAACCGCCCGCGGACACGAATATCGCTATTCCACCATTGACCCGATGCCGCCGCATATCGAGCGGGCCTATCGGAGCGGCGCGGAAGGCTATCGCGTCCACGCGGCGCTGGCGAGTTACGCGCATTTGCACTTCCTGTCCTGCCCGCGGCTGGCGGAAGCATTCGTGGACTTGAGTGCGGAAAGTAGAGGAGCCGCATGACATTGTGCCACAGCAGTGGGGCAGGATGGCATCCTGCGGCGGGTTGTCAACCCGCCTCTTGCTCGGGCCGGAAGGCCGAGTGCCACTCGGCCGCAGGATGCCATCCTGCCCCACAGGACTTGATTCAATTATGACGATCAGAATTGCACTACTCATTTTCGTTCTTACCGCGGCGCACGCCGAATCGGGCGCCACGCTTGCCGGTACCGTGAAAGATCCGCAAGGGCGCGCCGTTCCGGGGGCGGCCCTTACGCTGGTGTCGCGCACCGGAAGCACCGGCAGCGCCACTACCAGCGATACCGCCGGGGCCTACCGCTTCAAGGGCCTCCCGGAGGGCGACTATCTGGTGCGCGTGGAAGTCTCCGGGTTCGCGCCCTTCCTCGCCGAAGACATTCATCTCCCCGCGGATGCGGCGGAGACTCGCGATGTGGTCCTCAAGCTCGCCGGAGTTCGCGAGCAGGTGGTGGTCACCGCGTCGAGCACGCCGCAGGCGCCGGAGGAAGTTTCGAAGGCTGTCACGGTGATCGACCAGACCGATGCCGAGGCGCGCGACAATGCCACGCTGGCGGACGTGGTGGACCTGGCGCCCAGCGTGCGCGTGCAACAACTCGGCGGGCCGGGCGCATTCACCACCATCCAGATCCGCGGCATGCGTGACGAAGACACGGCGGTGCTGGTCGACGGTCTGCGATTACGCGACGCCTCGGCGACGCAAGCCGACGCGTCGGGATTGATCGAAGATCTGCTGTTTACTGATGCCAATCGCGTGGAAGTGATGCGCGGCTCCGGTTCGTCGTTGTATGGTACAAACGCCATTGGCGGCATTGTCAACGTGATCACCGACGAAGGCGGCGGGCGCACCCGCGGCAGCGTGTTGCTGGAAGGCGGCTCGCTGGATACATTCCGCGGGCGCGCGAAGGTAGCGGGCGAGTGGGCCGGCGGCCGGATTCAATACAGCCTGGGGGTGGCGCAGACGGAGGTCACATCGGGCCTGGGCGGCGATCAGCCGTTTCGCGATACCAACGCGCAGGGGCGTATTACCTTCCATCTTTCGCCTACGCTCCAACTTGTCGCGCGGCTGTATGCCGGCAACTCTTTCGGCAAGGTGTTCGGCGATCCGGACGTCATCGGCAACGCGACCGGCGTAGGCATCGTCAACGCTATCCCGGTGTCCCTCGCGCAGCTCAGTCTTTACCAAGCGGGCGTGCCCATCGCGCAGTTGAACGGCGGGAACGCGACGTTCATTCCGGCCCCCGACGATCCCGACTACACGCGGGCGGCGCGATTTATCACCGGGGCGCTGATTCTCACCGGCCAGCCGGCGGCTAAGCTCGATTATTCGGTGAGCTACCAGGTGGTGGCCAACAGCCGCCGCTACGGCGACGGTCCGGCGGGCGCGGGACCTTACCAGCCGGACAGCAGCACGCGCTCGCTCTACGATGGGCGTATCCAGACCGTAAATGCTCACCTGAATTACCGCCTGGGATCGGCGAATTTGTTCACCGCGGGGTATGAGTTCGAAAGCGAAAATTACGCCAACGACAACGCGCAGCAGTTCGTACCGCAGGCCGCTTCCGCCACTGAAGTCACGCAGTTGAGCCACACCGTTTTCGCGCAGGACCAGGCGCGCTTCTTCGGCGACCGGCTGCAGATTTCGGGTGCGGTACGGGCGCAGTTCTTCACGCTGGACGCTCCCGTTTTCAGCCCGCTCGAGTCCGCGCCGTACCAGAACACCGCTTTTCCGTCGCCGCCCGCCGCCTACACCGGCGACGGCTCCATCGCATACTTTTTCCGCAAGAGCGCTACCAAGGTGCGCGCGCACGTGGGCCGCGGCTATCGTGCGCCGTCGCTGTTCGAGCGATTTGGAACGGGCTTCGATCCGGTCTTCGGGTATTCCGTCTACGGCGATCCGCGCCTCACGCCGGAGCACTCCATCGGGTTCGATACGGGAGTCGACCGCACGTTTCTCGGCGGCCGGCTGAAGGCGTCCGCCACCTATTTTTATACCTCGCTCCAGAACGTGATCAATTTCGATACCTCCGGCCTGATTAATCCGGCGACAGATCCGTGGGGCCGGGACGTGGGCTATCTCAATACCCGGGGCGGCATCTCGCGCGGCGTGGAGACCAGCGCGGCGGTAGCGCCCACGCGCTCGCTCAACATCACCGCCGCGTATACCTACATTAACGCTATCGAACGGATTCCCATCGTGAGCGATGTGCTGCAGACTTTCGTGGTGCCGCGGAACCAGTTCTCCCTTGTGGCCACCGAGCGAGCTACTTCGCGCCTGCTGCTGACCTTCGATACCCGCGACTCCACCAATTACCTGGCGCCCGTTTATGGCGACGTGGTGACGCAGGTCTACCGCTTCGGCGGCATCCATAAAGTGAACCTGGGGGCCAGTTACCGCCTGCCGCTCACGGAATACGAGTCGATGAGGTTCTTTGTGCGGGCCGAAAATATTTTCAATCAAACTTACTTCGAGAGCGGCTTTCCCACTCCGGGCCGGACCGCGATAGGGGGCATACAATTCGACTTCTAGCGTCCACCGCCGCTCTTCTCGCGATTTCCGCCGCCGGTCTCGCAGCGCCGCCGCGGCTGGTTTCCCTGTCGCCGAATTTAACTGAAATAATCTATGGTGTGGGCGCGTTCAATCAGCTCGTAGGCGTGTCGCAGTACACATCGTACCCGCCTGCCGTAAGCCAGCTTCCCATGGTGGGAGGATGGACCAATCCCAACTATGAAAAGCTGGTCGCGCTGCACCCCGATCTGGTCATCGCGGATGAGGCGCAGGCGCCGTTCGTCGAGGATCAATGCAAGCAGCTCGGCTTGCGGCTGATGACCGTG
>CAZARO010000355.1:0-5979 GCA_964487165.1 uncultured Solibacteraceae bacterium
TTTGCGAGCCTTGGAAGACGGCCGGCAGCTTGCTCCAGTGAACGCCGTCGAGCGAACGGGCCAGGCCCAGGCGGCGATTCTGGGCGATGTCGCGGCCGGTGTCGAGCATCCAGTAGAAGCCGTCCGATTGCCACACGGCCGGTTCGCCGAGGCCGTTTTCGTCGAACGAACCGGGATCGCCCGGTTCCAGAATCGGGTTGGAGCGCAGCTTTTCCCAGTGGACCCCATCGGCCGACCGCGCCACTCCCAGACACTGCCGGCTGCCGCGGTCGAGGCCGGTGTAATAGAGGTAGAAATAGGGCTCGATGCGCACCACGTAGGGGTCCGACACGCCGTACTCGTCCCAACTCCCATAGGGCCCGGTGGGCAGCACCATGCGGCCTGCGAGACCGATCCGCGGCCGCGCTTTGGGGCCGGCGACATACCAGTACCAGACCCGCCCCTGCCAGGCGAGGGCCGCTCCATTGGCGGCGATGTAGGAGCCCTCCCAGGTGGCGGGAGCGGGCGAGAGCAGCTTGCCCTGCTTCTGCCAGTGAATGCCGTCGGAAGAAACGGCGCGTCCGGTATGCCAGGTGTGGCCGTCGAAGCCGGAGTAGTAGTTCACCAGACCGCCGGACTCGCGGATCACCGAGGGATTCAACACGTCGCCGGATTCCCAGCCGGCGCCGCTCGAAAGCACCGGGTCGGAGAGGGCGTCGAATGCAAAAGTGAGCTGCGGATCGCCGCCCGGCGCCGGCGGCAGCGTGAAATCGGCGTATCGAGAGCAGCCTGAAAGAAATGCGACGGCAAAAAGCGGAACTAGCCACCGATGAACACCGATAAACGCCGATAAAACGCGGCGCAGAGGGATTCTCGTTCTTGCTTCCGTCTTATCCGTGTTCATCTGTGTTCATCTGTGGCTAATACTTCATTGCAGCGGAATGCGAAACTTGATGCCGGCGCCACGGCCGGGGCGCGATTCCAGCAGCATGTCGGCGTTCAACCCGCGCGCGCGCCGCTTCAGGCTGGCGGGACCGAGCCGCAGCAGTTCCAGTTCCTCCAGCGAATAGGTGCCGGCAAAATTGAAGCCGAAGCCATTATCGTCCACCGAAATCTCCAGCCCGCGATCGGTCTTTTCGAGCGACACCGCCACGCGCGTCGCGTTGGCATGCTTCTGCACGTTATGCAGGGCCTCACGCAACATCTGCAGCACCTCCATAGTGACCTCGGGCGGCAGGCCCACGGGGGTGGCGGCGCTGACGAACGCCACCGGAATTCCGCTCTCCTTCTGGAAGGACTCCGCCGTGCGCCGCAGGGTCACCACCAGGTTGCCGCCATCGATGTCGACGGGGCGCATGCTGTGCAGAAACGTACGCAGGTCGCGCACCTGCGATTGTGCCAGCGCCTGCAGTTGCCGGAGGTCCTGCATGCCGGCATCGGTGTCGCGTTCCAGAAGTTTGCGCAGGATCTCGAGGCGCATCTGCAGGCTGATGAAGCTTTGCAGTGGACCATCGTGAAAATCGGCCGCGATGCGCTGGCTCTCCTCTTCGCGGGCCTTTTCGGCCGCCTTTCGCGCTACCTCCAGGCAGCCGGCCAGCTCTGCCGTGAGCACGCTTTGCCGCCGTTTGTAAACCGCGAAGCCGCACGACAGCGCGCCTGCCACCACCACCATGGCCTCCAGGGCGCGCTCTTCGGAGGTGGGCAGGACGGCGCAGAAAATGGACGCCCCTACGGCGATTACCGTGACTTCCACCGGCCCGGAGAAGATCAATGCTTCGCTCAGCAGGTAAAGAAAGAAGGCGGCCGCCAGCCACACCATGCGGTCGCCGCCGAAGTAGAGCAGAATCAGGAAGTAGACAGTGTCGGCGAACAAGGCCAACATGCCCAGTAGCCCTCGCTGCGCCCGGCCACGGACGGCCCCCGCGACACTAGCCACCACGTACACCGTCAGCAAGGCCACGGCAGGCGAGAGGCGTTGTGCCGCCAGGGCGCCCATGATCGCGGCGACAGCGGCCAGCAGGACGCGCACCCACGAGAAATGCCGCGTCCAGGGGAAATCCGTGGGGGAACTCACATTATTTCCGGTATAGATAAAGCGTGTGGCTGCGCCCTTCGCCGTCGTCGGCGATATTCTCCACCTTGTCGGCCGTCCAATTTTTGAATTCGAAATCGTGGGCCACCACGCGCGCGCCTTTCTTCAATTGCTGATCGAGCAGCGGTTGCACCTTGTCGATGAATCCCGGCAACAGGTACACGGTAACCAGATCGGCGGAACTGTAGTTTTGCTTGAGCAGATCGCCATTGACGATGTGGGCATTCTTCTCCAGGTGGAGCTTGCGAATCTTGTCCAGGCTGAGTTTGCAAAGGTCCTTGTCCAGCTCGATTCCCACGGCGTCGGCGTGAAATTTCTGCGCCGCCATGATCACGATGCGGCCATCGCCCGAGCCCAGATCGTACACCTTCTCGCCGGCCTTGAGACCGCCTAATTGCAACATCTTGTCGACGATCGTTTCGGGAGTCGGATAATACGGGGCCAGCTTTTCGGCGTCGCTGTTCTGGGCCGGCAGCAGGCTGCAAAAGAGAAGTGTCAGCAACCCGGCTCTGCGCATGAAGGACCTCATCGACGTGCGAGTATACAATTTATCATTTTCAGGTCCGCGGAGGGCGGCGCCAAGGTTTTCCACCGGACTGTGCATAAACTTGTGGAAAACCGTCCTTTCCGCGAGCCCAACCGCACGCCCCGTAATGGCCTTGTGACATTCTGCACCGCAATTCAGCAAATCCGGCAGCCGGCTAGATCCAGACCTTCTGCACCGGCACTCCGCGCTGGCACATTTCACATTGTCGCGCGTCGGCGTAATAACTGGCGTCCAGTTTGGCCAGATAGTACAGGGGCAGCGAACCGAAATTCACGGTGGTGGGAATCGGCTGGTAGATGATCACCGCCAGCCCGACCACCACGGCGCCGGCCGATTCCAGAAGCCTTTTGAGCTCGGCCAGTTTGCTGCCGGTACGCAGAATGTCGTCCACCATCACAACCGGTTCCCCTGGGCTGGGTTCCAGGAACTGGCGGAAGCGCAGCGGTTCGTCGTGCTCGCGCTCGGCCCAATACACCTGCTTGGCGCGCAGTGCTTCGCAGACGCCATAGGCCACCGGCAGGCCGGCGGTCATGGGGGTAATGATGGAGAGGTCTTTGACGGCGGCGCGAATCTCCGGGTGTGCGCGCAGCAGACGGCTCAATCCCACGGCGAGCATGCGCTGGTACTGGGAATAGCGCAGGGCCAGAGGCACCTGCAGGTATTCGTTGGAATGCAAGCCCGTGGGGTATTCGAAATGGCCGTCGCGCAACGCGCCGGTTTCCCGCAGAACCGTGACGACCTCATCTTGTGTGGGGATCAGGTGCATGTTTTCGTTCCGATCTTCATCCCGGCCAGCAAGATATCGGATAGCCCGAACAAAACACGGGCTTTACGCTGCCAGGCAGATATCCGGCTTCAGCATAACACGGTAGAGCGCCGCGGCGAGTCGCGCTATTGCAGCGGCCCTTGCAAATCCGGTTCGCGTTCTACTTGCCGCACGTTCCTTTCCACCGGATCGAGCGGCGCGATTTCCAGGCCCAGCGGAGCGGTCTTGAGGTCGGCGAACTTGCGCGCGCTCACCATGACGCGGCTTTCGAACGACCCCACGGCGCCATTATAAGCGTCGACGGCCCGTTCCAGGTTCTTGCCCACCTTGTTGAAATGCTCGCCCATGTCGGAAAGGCGCTTGAAAAGCTCCTTGCCGAGGGCGCTGATTTCCGCGGCGTTCTGCGCCAGATTCTCCTGCCGCCAGCCGTACGCCACGGCGCGCAGCAGCGCGATCAGCGTGGTGGGCGTGGCGAGAATGATATTCTGCTCCACCCCGGCCTCGATGAGCGACGGGTCGCTTTCCAGGGCGGCGCTGAAGAAGCACTCGCCGGGCAGGAAGAGCACAGCGAATTCCGGCGCGTGGTCGAACTGCTCCCAGTAGGATTTCCGTCCCAGCGCGGCCAGGTGATTGCGGACCTGGCGGGCATGGTCAGCGAGGCGAGCTTTGCGCGCCGGCTCGTCCGCTGCTTCGAGGGCCTGCAGGTAGCCGTCGAGCGGCGTCTTGGCGTCCACCACGATGGTCTTGCCGGCCGGAAGGCGGACCAGCAGATCTGGCCGCAGGCGTCCTTCATCGGAACCGATGACGGTCTGCGTCACGAAGTCGCAATGATTCAACATGCCGGCCATTTCCACCACGCGTTTCAGCTGGATTTCGCCCCATCGGCCGCGGGCGCTGGGGCTGCGCAGGGCGGTGACCAGCTTGCCGGTCTCGGAGCGGAGTTGCGCCTGCGTATCGAGCAGTCCGCGTACCTGCTCATGGAGCGCGGCGTAGGCGCCGGCGCGGTTTTTCTCCAGTTCCTGGATCTTGGAATCTACCTTGTCGAGCGAGGCGCGGACGGGCGTCACCATGTCGGCGATGGCCTGCTGGCGCAGTTCGAGATCGCCGCGGGCGGCTTGCTGGGTTTGGGCGAGCGTGGATTTGGCCAGGTCGAGGAAGGCGCGATTGTTGTGCGCCAGCGCGTCGGCGGAGAGAGCGCGGAAGGCCATTTCCGTTTCACGCTGGCGCCAGCGGAGAACCAGCCAGGCCAGCGCGAAGCCGGCGATAAAACAGAGGACCGGCAAAATGTTCTGCATCAATCTCTATGGTGGCACAATGGCGGCGCCGTGGGGCAGGAGTGGCGGGCTTGCAAAGCGCTCCCTTGCGGTCGCGGCTCGGTAAGACGCACAGTGAGCCGCCACCACAGTCAAAGTACGGGGTCTTCTGAACGTACCGTGCCTTCAGGAATCGTCCCGTACCCTATCTTAAGTGAGTACTGCTCCACTACCGCCCAATATTAGCTCCCCCACTTATCTTTCTCATTATTAGGGGCATAATCGAACGGACCCCAAAAAACCATTCTGCCACCCAAGTTAACACTGCCACCCTACCCTCCAGTACTAGCGTGACTTTTCATCGAATACCAGGAGCCTCATACTCGGTCCATAAGATTTGGAGCAAGGGCGATTCGGTACATGAATTCGGACACCAACTGAAAGATGAAGGCTCGAATGAAAAAGACGTTGATTCTCTTTCTCTCCACATTCCTGACAAGCGGTTTGTTCGCGGCGGGCGGCAAGCTGGCGAAAGAGCTGGAATCGCTTGATCCGGCCGCGAATGTGGATGTTATCGTGCAGTTTAAACAAGCGCCCACCGAGGTGCAGCATCAGAAAGTAATGAGCCGGGGCGGAGTCATGAAGAAGGGCCTGGACCTCATCAAGGGCGCTCTCTACTCCGTACCCGCCGGTAGGCTGAAGGATCTCTCCGAAGATCCCGACGTGGCCTACATTTCGCCGGACAGGGCGGTGCACGCCGCGTCCGCTTCCATGCAACTCGACTATTTCCGCGAAGCGATGAACGATCTTACCGCCCAGCAACACGGTTACAGCGGCAGAGGCGTCGGGATCGCGGTCATCGACAGCGGGATCACCAACCTCGGAGACATGGGTAACAATATCGTCCATGCGGAGAGCTTCATTAGCCCGGCGATGTCGTCGCTCAGCTCTACCACGATGTCGACGACCAGCGCCTCCGCATCGGCGTTCTCCATGGGCAACGTCGACTATTACGGGCACGGAACGCATGTGGCCGGAATTCTGATCGGCGATGGCAAGCGTTCCCAAAATGGAAATTACACTTTCGGGGGCATGGCGCCGGGGGCCAACCTGATCGACCTGCAAGTGCTCGATGGCACCGGCTCCGGCAGCGCCAGCACAGTGATTGCCGCTATTCAACGCGCCATCGCACTCGAGAATACTTACAACATCGATATCATCAATCTTTCGCTAGGCCAACCGGTTTTCGAAAGCTATACACTAGACCCGCGTTGCCAGGCCGTAGAGCAGGCCTGGAAGGCCTGCATTGTGGTAGTGGTGGCAGCCGGCAACGGGGGCCGCA
>CAZARO010000356.1:0-5931 GCA_964487165.1 uncultured Solibacteraceae bacterium
GGCGAAACAGCGGTCCGATGGGGACCAGCCGCATGGCCATGGCGGTCTTCTGCAGTTCCGCGGTAATGCGCGTCATGTGCGCCAGCTTGCGCTGCAGAACCTGGCTTTTTACCGTGGAAAGCTCCGGATCGTGCCGTACCAGGGACTCCGCAATCACCATCTCGCCGGCCATATCGACCAGGTAATCCAGCTTGGCGGTGTCCACCTTTACTGCCATGGTTTCGTTCCGGTGGCGGGCCGGCTCGGCGGCGGCGGGCAAAGGCGCTTCGGCGGCCGGAGGAACTTCTACGGCAGCCGCCAGGTGCGCCAGTCCCACGGCCGGCGACGCGGTTTCCCCGGAATCGGCGGTCAAGGCGCGTATCCGCCCGATCAACGGTTGGTTGGGCGGCGGCTGTTCGGACGGCTGGCCCTGCATGGTTGATTCCAGGTGCGTCAACCAGCGCCGCAAATAATCCGCACTCTCGAGGATTACGTCGAACGCGTCCGGGGTCAGGACCCAATCCGAACTGCGCGCGCGATCGAGCACCGTTTCAGTCTCATGGGCCAACTTCTGCACGTCCCACAGTTCCAGGAAGCCGGCCAGGCCTTTAATGGTGTGAAAGCCGCGGAAGATCGCATTGAGAGCCTCCGAAGCGCTGGGATCGCCTTCCAGCGTCAGGATTTGTGACTCGACGGTGGCCAGGTGTTCCCGGCTCTCCAGGACAAAATCGCCAAGCAGTTCCGGATCCTGCGCCAAGGATAAAGGCTGGCTGGGAGCAGATTCGCGGACTTCGCCGTCCAGGATCTGCTGCAAGCGCACAATTCCAGCCTGCAGGACATCCGCCGCGGCGGCGCCCGCGCCCCCCGCGCTTTCAGCGGCCGGCAACGATGCCAGCAGGGCGATAGTAGCGGCGGCCAGGTGGTCCGCTCGCTCGCCAAGGGCGCGGTCACGGATGTTTTCCAAGGCCGGGATCCAGGCGGAGACAGCATCAGCACGCCCCGGTTCCGCTACCACCAGCTGCAGGGCTAAATCTTCGATCTGTTGGCGTAACTCGCTCGACTGCGGCACGGGTTGGCTCCTCAAGAAATTCGTTCGCCTTCCCCGACCGGGGAAGGCCTGCGGCTGAACGTGGAGTGCGGAAGCAGCGCCCCCGCCTCTCTGGCGGTCTGTGCGCCGCGGCGGGCCAGATCGCGGACTTCATCCGCCGCCCGCGCGAAACCATTCTCTTCACCAGGCGCCGCAACCGAAGCTTGGAGCGCGAGAATATTCGCCTGGAAAACCACCTCGTCGACCACCTTGACGAGTTCCCACAATTTGCGGCTGCCACCGTTGTCATTTCTCATGTAGCGGCCTAGTGGAGAATGGCGCTGAGCCCGTGCAGATCCTGCGTGGACAGGACGCGATCGATATCCAGCAGGATTTTGACCTTGCCCTTCACCTTGGCCATGCCTAACAGGTACCGGCCGGTGATGGCTTCGCCGAAGTCCGGCGTGTCCTCGATTTCCTGCGCGGTCAGGTTCAGGACCTCCGAGACGCCGTCTACCACGATCCCCATCAGAATGGAGCCCGACTCGCCCTGCACCTGGGTCACGATGATGCAGGTGCGCTGCGTGTATTCGGCCGCGTCCAGCCCGAATTTGAGGCGCAGATCGATAACCGGCACCACTTTCCCGCGCAGGTTGATCACACCCTTGATGTGCATGGGCGTTTGCGGGACCGCGGTAATCTCCTGCAGCCCCATGATCTCGCGCACTTTCAGAACGCGGATGCCGAACTCTTCTTTGGCGAGTTGAAAGGTGAGGTACTTTCCGGCGCGGGCGTCGGTTTGCACGGCCGTAGACGATTCGTTTGCAACTAATGTGCTGGTTGGCATAGGTTATTCTTCCGATCGGTTTCTTTTCAAACTTCCAGGGCGCAAGACTGCGTGGAGGACGTGTGGAACATGACGTGCGCCGCTTGTTCTTTGGGTTCCAGGCAGAGTTTCACCACCAGGGTGTCGTCGTCCCATTGGAAACGCACCACGATCCATTGCGTGTTGCCGGCGCTCTTGGTTTTGAAATTCCGGCCGTAGACCACAGTCGGAATGCTCAAGCCGAGCGGTCCGAGGTGCTGTTCCAGCTCGGTTTTCACGCTGCCGACGATCATGTTGGTGAGTTCCGCTACCGTGTCGAGGACTTCCTCGTTGACGGCCGCGGCCTCGCACATCAGCATCTGGGCGCAAATCCGGCAGGCCAACCCCGCCGAGCAACTCACGCTGCCGGTGCCGGCCCAGGAGCCCGCCAGGCCGATGAAAGAGACCACTCCCTCGCTGGCTTCCGGCATCCCGGTTTCGACCGCGGCCTGGTTGCAGGCGATGTCGACACCCAGCATGGTGGAAAAGACCTCCAGGGTGGACTGGGTCACGGATTTTACGATGATTTCGTTGAGGTTTATAGAGGTACTGTTCATAGAGACAATGCTGGTTCGAGAATGCCCGCCAGCTTCTCCTTGATCTGATCCGCGGTAAAAGGTTTGCGCACGTATCCGGCGGCGCCCAGTTTGACCGCTTCACTAACTTTGGTTTCGCCACCCTCGGTGGTTATCATCACCACCGGGATTTGCCGCCATTGCGCCGAAGCCTTAATGGAAGCAAGAAGCTGAAGGCCATCCATTTTGGGCATGTTGATATCGCTCAAAACGAGGTCGATCTTCTGCGCGCCGAGGACCGCCAGGGCTTCCTGGCCATCGCCCGCTTCATGGATGGTGTGGATCGCCATGCCCGTCTGCCGCAGGACGCGCTGCAGAATTTTCCGGATCGCCGCCGAATCATCCACTACCAAGACGTTTGATTCCATTCGACTCCTTACAATCTATTCATCGGAACTAAAGCCACTTTCCATTAGCGGGAGATTGAAAAAGTATCGCGAAAAGTGGCCCGGCGCCCAGCCCTGCAGGATTTCGACGGAAATGCCGATATGAATCCAGGAGCCCAGGGTGTGAGCCGAGAACTATCGCAACAGGAAATCGACGCAGTCTTCCAGAATATGACGGACCGGAAGCGTGAAACTCCGGCCGTCAAATTCGATTTCCGCCGCCCGGACCGCATTCCCAAATCGCAGGTCCGAGCCATTCACCTGCTGCACGATACCTTCGTGCGGAACCTGGTATCCAGTCTGTCGGCGTATCTGCGTTCTTACCTCACCGTGAACCTGGTCAGCGTGGAGCAGTTATCCTACGCGGAATTTCTGGATGGCCTGCCTTCGCCCACCTGCATAGTCTCGCTCGGGCTGAACCCGTACGACGGCAACGGCGTTCTGGAGTTGAATCCTTCGCTGGTCTTTCCGATTCTCGAAATGCTGCTGGGAGGCACGGGAAAAGGCTCGGCCAGCATCCAGCGCGATATCACCGAAATCGAGCAAAAGCTGCTGGACGGCTTGTTCCGCATCATCCTGCACGATCTCCGGGAGGCTTGGAAGGGTGTGACGGCGGTGGATTTCACCATTGAGGCGATGGAGACGGAGCCGCAATTGCTGCATCTCCTGGCTCCCAACGAAGCCGTGGTGTCGATTGGCGTGGAAATGCGGATTGGCGAGTCCGTGGGGATGATGAACATCGCCATGCCCTCCATCGTCATCAAGATGATGCGGCAAAAGTTCGACCAGCAGTGGTCGGTCCGCAAAACGCACGCCAACGCGACCGAACAGGTGCTGGTCCTGCGCATGCTGCGCGAGGGTAAACTCTCCCTGGAAGCACGGCTGGAAGGGCCCACGCTAAGTATCCGAGACCTGCTCAGGCTCAGCGAAGGCCACGTGCTCATGTTCGATTATCCGGTGGAACGTCCGGTGGAACTGCTGGTCAACGGCACGCACAAATATAGCGCCCAGATGGTGAGCACCGGTCGCAAGAGAGCCTGCCTGGTGGAGACGGTGAAGCCCGTGGCGGCTCACGGCAAAATCAACGAGGAGGCGCCGGGAACTTCGGATTCGGCTTCCACGGAGTAAACCTCCAGCAGGGTATTCAGGAAAGCCCGTCCGCGGCGCCGGCCGTTATTGTACGAGAGTTCAAAATGTTGCAGAAACACCAGCAGTCCGAGCGCGGTCGAATCGCGGGTCTTGTGGATTCCCAGCCGTTCCGCTTCCTCGCGGCGAAACTCGGCGATAGCCGCTTCGAGCGCCCGGCTGAGGCCGGCGGCCAGGGGATTAGCCGGGAGGCTCTCGTACAACAGGCCGCTTTCCAGCGTGCGATGGGTGCGAATCGCCGCCTCCAACGCCTCGCGGATGTCGTAATCCACGATTGCCGGGTTGGCAGCCGCCGCGCGGCCCAGCGCCCGCGCCATGAAAAGCAGGAATTCCTCGTTGTCCCGCAAGAACTCCTCGGAGACGGCAATGTCCCGGTTGGGCAGGTTCTCGGGATCTATAGGCTGGGGCTTTTCATGCTTATGCGCCTCGCGCAGATATTCGCAGTCCAAGGGGCATTCGACCGTCACTTCGCGCTCGGTGCCGCAGCACAGGGTGCAAATATCGCCCCGCACTCCGGGACAGAAACGCCGCGGACGGCGGGTTTTGCAAATGGCGCAGGCCATTTCCTTAGTATAAAGGCTGGCCAGGGGCTCCGTCCGCCTCCAGAGCGATCACTCATGCCGCAACGCCACCTGGGGATCGATTTGCGAAGCTCTTCGCGACGGCAGCCACACCGCCGCCAGCAGCACCGCGACAATTCCCGCCACCGCTGCGCCAAGCGTCGCGAGATCGAGAGCCCGCACCTGATAGAGCAGCGTGCCCACCCACTTTCCGAGGCACAACGTGGCCGCCAGACCGGCCGCCAGACCCAGCCCTCCGGCGCGCAATCCCTGCCGCAGGAACAGTCGCAGAATCTGCCCCGGCCGAGCCCCCAGCGCCATCCGGACCCCCACCTCGCGGGTCTGCTCCGCGGCCACCTGCGCCGTCACCCCATAGATTCCGATAGCCGCCAGCAGGAGAGCGATCCCGCCGAACGCCAACAGCAACCCCGCCAGCACGCGCCGGACTCCGAGCGACTCCGCAATCCGCTCCTCCATGGTTTCGACATCGAAAACCGGGACCGCCGCGTTGGTCCGCCGGATGGCTTCGCGCAGGAGGCCGCCGGCCGGCGCCGCCGACCGAACGATGGCTGCCGCCTGTGGGAAGAACGGCACCTGCACCAGCGGATAGTAGACCACCGGACGCGCCGCCTCTTCCAAGCCGTCCGCCCGTATATTCCCCACCACACCGACAATCCGCGCCCATCCTTTATACATCCCGATCTCGTGCCCGATGGGGTCCTGGCTCGCGAAGAACCGTTCCGCCAGGTTGCGATCGATCAGGCATACCGTGGGCGAATTCGCGCCGTCGCCGGCCGTCAGGTTGCGCCCGCGCAGCAGCGGAATCCGCAGCGTGCGCAGGTACTCCGGAGTAACGAAGTAAGCTTCGCCGTGCCACTCCGGTTCGCCCGGCAGCCGCTCGCGGTTGCGGATTTCGAAACCGCTTGTCAATCCGCCCGTGGTGAACGGCACCGGATACGCCAGCGCCGCGGACTCCACCCCGGGAGAGTTCGCCAGGGACGCCTGCAAACGCTCCTCGAAGGTCGTATCGTTCTTCGGTTTGGTGAAATAGGCTGTCGCCAGATGGTGCGGCTCGAATCCCAGCTGAACCTGCTCCACGTTCCACAAACTGCGCAGCAGCAGCCCTGTCAGCACCACCAGCACAAACGCGCCGCCCACTTCCGCGGAGACAAAGACGTCCTGGAACCATCGCCGTCGGCTGCGCACCATGGCCGAGCTCTGGCTGTCGCGCAGCAGTTGCAGCGCCGGCACCAGGCCGAACAGCACGCCGCTCGCCAGCGCCAGCCCCAGGCCGTAGAGCAGCATCTTGCCATCCAGCGAGACCAACGCGAGCAACTGCCGGCCGGGAACCGGCACGCGTCTCACAAACAGAATCGCCAGCCTCGCCAGACCG
>CAZARO010000357.1:0-5922 GCA_964487165.1 uncultured Solibacteraceae bacterium
TCGCCCAGCAGGCGCGCGATCCGGTCGGCCAGCGATCCGCCATTGGCCGCGACCGCCGCCAGATGCGACGGCCGGCTGGATTCCAATTCGGCCAGCGCGCTCACATATTCCAGCACGTCGCCGCCCACGGCCACTGCGGCGTCATCGCAACACCGCTCCCGTTCCGCGCGGATGTGGCTCGACACCCACCAGACCGCGGGATGGTAGAACAACAGGGCCTCGGCGACGCTCTGCAGAAGGTTCACCAGGTAATCGTGCCGGCGGATGTGCGCCAGTTCGTGCAGTAGCAGGGCCTCCACCTGCGCAGCCGGCAGGCCGGTCAGCATTCCCGCCGGCACCAGCACCAGCGGACGAAGCGCGCCGATTACGGTCGGCGAGTATACGGCTGCCGAGACGCGCAAACCCACGGCGCGCGCGATTCCGAGGCGTGCGCGCAAGCGTTCCATCGTCTGGCACCATTCGAGAGGCGCGGGCCGCGCCAGCTTCCAGCGAAGGCTAGCGGCCATAATCCACGAACCTAGCAAACGTATAGAGAAGGCGCTCGCGCCGACAAGCCAGATTCCGACCGACCATGCGAGCCACGGCGCGTTTTGCGCCGCGGGCAGCCCAGCCGGCAAACTCGCTTGCACCGCCGAGATCGTGCCCGGGACTCTCGCCGTGCGGTCCACCGATACTATCGCGGCTGGGGCATCCGACGGCGCCATCACGCACCACGAGATGACCGGCGCGGCCATCATCGCCGCCAGGGCCGCAAAGGCGATCAGATAGCGGCCCTCGGCGCGGCGAACGAAGTGGCGCGCCGAGGCGTACAGAATCGCGATCAGTGCGCCCTGCCAGAGGAAGTGAACCAGCGTCCAGCCAAGCCGCGTCACGTTCATCGCGAGCCGCCTTTTCCCTTCGCGAAGCGGGCGATCATTTTGCGAATCTCCGCCAGCTCTTCTTTAGACGCCGGTTGCGCCGACAACGCACCCATCACCAGGTTGCGCGCCGAGCCGTCGAAGGCCCGCTTGAGCAGGTCGCCCGCGATTTCCGTCCGGGTCTGCTCTTTAGGCACGGCCGCCTCATATATGTGCGAGCGGAAGCGCTCGCTGCGCGACACCAGCCCCTTGTCGGCCATCAATTGCATTTGCTTCAAGGTGGTGGTGTAGCCGTTATTCTTGCCCAGGGCGGCGTGGACTTCGCGCACGGTGGCCTGCCCCAGCCGCCACAGTACGGCCAGAATATCCAGCTCCGCATCGGTCGGCAGGGGCGGTTTTTCCTTCGGTTCGTCCATGCGAAAATCTTATTACGACTTAAAACGTATGTCAACGATTTTAATCGTACATCGTGAAGTCGCGGCTTATTTCGCCGCCGCGATTCGTCCGCTGCGGCGCGACACCGCCAGCAGCAGGCTCCGCCGCAGCCCGCGCGGAATCCGGTTTACCATCCCTACCAGCAGCCGGTATCGCAACCCTGGAATCACGAAGACGCGGTCGCGCTCCAGCCCGGCGAGCGATTCCTCCACCACCTGTTCGGCCGGGCACCACCACGATTTGGGCGCCAGCTTGTCGCGGTTCATGCCCGCCACATCGTGGAATTCCGAGTACGTGAAGCCGGGGCAAAGCGCCTGCACGCGCACCGGCGACCCGGTACCGCGCAGCTCCATCCAGATGCCCTCGGTAAACCCGATGATCCAGCCCTTGCTGGCGCCATAGCTGACCGCTCCGGGGCTGGTGAGAAAGCCGGCCACCGATGCCACATTGATCACCGCACCGGAGCGCCGCGCCACCATCCCGCGGAGCGCCGCGTGAGTCAGCCGCAGCGTGGCCATAACGTGTACCAGGTGCATGCTCTCCTGTCCCGCGAATTCCGCCACGGCGAACTGGCCCTGCACGCCAAAACCGGCGTTATTGATGAGCAGGTCGATTGAAGGGGCGGCGCCCAGACGCTCCGCCACGCGCTCCAGATCGGCCGCAACGGCCAGGTCGGCGATGACGATCTCGGATTTCGCCCCGTGGCGTTCGGCCAGTTCGGCGGCCAGAGCCTGCATGCGGTCCGCGCGGCGCGCGATGAGAATCAGGTCGTACCCGCGCCCCGCGAGTGTGCGCGCGAAAACGGCGCCAATGCCGGCAGAGGCGCCGGTAATGGCGGCCAGCGGTCGAGTGGATGGCATACGCCCATGGTACAGCCCGCCAGCGGCGCTATCAGGCGCCTCGTTCCCATAGCCGATACGCCAGCAGCGCAACCAGTAGAAGACCCAGAATCGGAAGCACTCGCTTGAGCCATCGCACCAGCGCCGCCGGTATAACGGCCGGCGCGCCGTCCAGCTTCAGCCAGAAAGCCGGCGCGCCGGCGCCTTGCGGATGGCTGAAAGCCGGCGGAAACAGCATCCGGACTCCGGTGGAAAACAGCAAGCCCATGGCGCAGCCGAACGCCAGGGTCAAACGCGGAACCGCAAATCCCGCTGCCAGCAGGGTCTGCGACGCCAGCGCCAGTCCGATACCGACCAGCGGAGCGCGCACCATGCCTAACCACGGCGGCTGGCGCGGGTCGGCATAGGCGTCGTCGAGCACTAAACCAAGCACCGTCACGAATGCCGGGATGGCCAATCGCATGAGGCCCCACGATTCCCGCAAGAGCGCCACGTCCGTCATCCAAGCCGCCTGCAAGAACGAAAGGTACACGGCCAGAATCTGGGTCAAAACCACGCGCGCATCCGCGGTGCGGCGAATTCTGCTGAAGATCACCAGCGGGATGGTGAACAGGGCATCCAATGCGTAATAGAGCGGAGAACGATACCGTTCGTGCAGATCGCCCACAACTTCTTCGCGGCAGGCGGGAGGAATCAGGCGGGCGACCAGAGTCTCGGCGATTCTCGACGGTCCGGCGCGCATCAGCCGGCCTCTTTTCCCCAGTGCTTGCCCCACTCTTCGCCCCAGGCCTCGGTGATGCGATCGAGAATCCGCCTGGCAGTGGCGGCCGATTCCTGCAGCGCGCGTTCGCCCAGAGCTTCCAGGCGATAGCAGCGCTTGGCCCGGCCGCCGCGGGCGGACGTGGGATCCGACAGCCAGGATGCCACCAGCCCTTTGTCCTCCAGGCGATCGAGTGTGACATATACCGCACCCAGGGAGACCGTTTTCGGCCGGGCCATCTCCTGCACCTTGGAGTGAATCGTCACCCCGTAGGCATCTTCGCGCAGGGTCAGAATCGCGGTCAGTACCAACTGCTCAAACTGGCCCAAAGAGTCGGGTCTTGCCATTTCCCTAACAGCGTAAGACAAATGCCCGGCGGAGTCAATACCCGTGTTTTCGGACGTGCAAGCCCACTCTTCTGCCGGCAGACCTCGAGCTCTAGCTTGCCTGGGCGCGCGGACGCGAGGATCGTCGGCGCTTGCGAAGGTTCGAGCCGTAGCCGTTAGTAGTGCAGAGCCCTTTAGGGTACCCTGAAGAGCATGAGAGTCGGCGTAAGCTTTCTGCGCGAGGACAAGCTGGCGGCGTATGTGGACGCGGTACGCGCCGCCGGGCTGGAGGCGGTGCCCATCTCGCCGGCCGAGAGCCGCGGGCTCGACGGCCTGGGCGGCCTGGTGCTGACCGGCGGCGGCGACGTCGATCCGTCTCTTTACGGAGCGGAGACGCAAGCTTTGACCCAGCATATTTTCCGCGAGCGCGACGAGCTGGAGCGCAGCCTGATCGCGGAAGCGGAGCGCAAGGACCTGCCGATTCTGGGCATATGCCGCGGGTTGCAGTTGCTGAATGTCGCGCGCGGGGGGACTCTTCATCAGCACGTCGACGGTCACAAGGGACTGGAGCACTCCGTACGGACCGAGCCGGGGTCGCGGATCGCGATATTGGCCAGCGCGGAGGATTACACGGTCAACTCACGCCATCACCAGGCCGTGGACCGGATTGGCGCCGGACTGAAGGTGACGGCGCGGGCGCCGGATGGCATCGTCGAAGCGATGGAAGATCCTGAAAGGCGCTTCCTGGTCGCGGTACAGTGGCATCCCGAGGACCGGCCATCTACGCGCGACGCGCACATCTTCAGCGCATTCGCTAAAGCGGTCCGCGGATAGCGGCCGCGGGTCACCAAAGATACCATTTGCGGTCCCGCGCGCGCGTGATATGCTGCAACCGCATGTCCGAAGGCGAACAACCCTGGGTAGAATGCGAACGCTTGCAGCGGGCGTACTGGGACGCCATCCGGCGTTGCGCCGCATCGCGGGATGCCGGCATGGAAGAGGCTGACCGCCAGCGCGTCGCCGCCCGGGACGCACTCCGGAACTTCAAGGATCGCGCCTGCCGACTCTGCGCCCGCTGTTTGCAACGGTAAGGCCGCCATTCAGGTTCCGTTCCCGGGCTCAAGCCGTCTGAAATTCGCGCCACCGAGATGTGTCGATCCCGCTGGATGGGGTGGCCTTCAGCTCGCCAGTCAGCGAGCAATGACCGAACTCCAGCCCGCTGTTTGCACCGATAGCCACACGCTATACGAGGGTGAGGCTCTGATGGTGGGCCGGTTCGCCGGCAGTGGATCGGAACTCCCGCCAGGCGATGGCCAGACGGCGGACGCCGGTGCGCAGCGTGGCGGGCTCGGCCAGGAACGGAAGGCGCAGGTACGCCGTCGAGCGGTCCGAGGCGGACATGACCGGGCCGGGCAGGACCACGACACCATGACGGAGCGAAGTTTGCGCGAAGTCGCGAGCGTCGCCGGAGGGTAGCTTGGTCCACAGGAAAAGGCCTCCGGCGGGCCGTCGAAAGCTCCACTCGGGCAGGTGCTCGGCGAGCAGAGTGGCGAGCAGGTCGCGGCGAGGCCGGAGCTCGCGGCAGCGCAGCTCACGGGCGGCCTGGAGGGATGCCAGCAGCCGGACGGCGATGGCTTGCGTGAGCAGGGGCGAGGCCAGGTCTGTGCAGCTTTTGAGGCGGGCCAGGCGGCCGATGATTGGCTCCGGGGCCCGTACCCAACCGACGCGGAGTCCGGGCCAGAGCAGTTTGCTGAGCGAGCCGATGGTGACGATGGGAGCCTCGCGGTCGAAGGCGGCGATGGGCGGGGGCGGAGGGCCATCGAGAACCAACTCGGCGAGCGTGCCGTCATCGATGAGAGGCACGCCGAATTCAGCGGCGATGCGTGCGGCCTCTTTGCGGGCGGCGCGCGGCATGACGGCGCCGGTGGGGTTCTGATAGGTGGGGGTGAGGTAGACCAGCCGGGCGGCGGTAGCGGAGATGCGGTCGCGGAGCACCGCGGGGCTGACGCCTGCCGCTTCCACGGGCAGCCCGGAGAGACGCGCGCCGACGGCGCGGAAAGCGTCGAGCGCGCCGAAATACGTGGGGTCCTCCACCAGTGCGGTGTCGCCGCGCTGGAGATAAAGGGCGGCCGAAAGGGCGATGCCCTGCTGCGCGCCGTTGGTCACCAGGATCTCGTCGGCGCGGGTGGGCAGGCCCATCGCCGTGTAATAGACTGCCAACGCCTGGCGCAGCGGCGGCAGGCCGAGAGGGTAGTAGAGGCGGTCGCGGAGAAGCGCGGAGTATTCGTCGGCCGGCAGGTGGAAGACCTCGGCGGGCAGGCCGGTAAGAGGCAGCGGGGAGCCGAGGGCGAAGTCGAGCAGGTCGTCGCCATCGCGATTGGAGAGCAGGCCGAATAGCGGGCTGGCCGCGAGCGCTCCCGCGTGGGCGGCCCCGCGGGCGGCGGCCACCACGGGCGAACAGGCGCTGACCCAGGTGCCGCTGCCGGAACGGCTTTCGAGCCAGCCGCCATCGCGCAAAGCGTCGTAAGCGGCGACCACGGTGGTGCGGCTGACCGACAGCGCTTGCGCCAGGGCGCGCTCGGACGGCAGGCGAATGCCGGCATGAATGCCGCCCGCGCGGATGGCCTGCGTGAGAGCGCGGGCGAGCTTCTGCTGGAGCGGTCCTTTTGCGGCGGACCAGGCGCCCAGCTGGTTCACGATATCGG
>CAZARO010000358.1:0-5915 GCA_964487165.1 uncultured Solibacteraceae bacterium
CGTCTGGCTACGAACCAGAAGGTCGGGTGTTCGAGTCACCCCGGGCGCACCACTGAATACCAAATAGCGCGCATCTGTCCTCAAATTGGCATCCGACGGCAAGAGATTGAAAACATGGCAGTTCCTATGACAGCCTTGGTAAGCTCCTACAGTGGGCTTGATTTCCAATTGCTTGAAAAGGGCTATTATGATGTTGTCGGTGTATGAACCGAACGGCAAATGCTGTGCACCAATCCCGCCGGGCACACCGGCCTCCACCCAAGAGTGGGGATACCCAAGAGGTCCGATTAGCGGAAATGAACGGCTCCTTCGGGAGCCGTTCTTATTTCGGCGCCTTTATCGGGATTTTATTCAGGACATTATGAAGGATGACAGGGAAGCCTATGGGCTTGGGATGCTTCCTCGGTCTACTGCTGCTGTAGGCGGCATCGCGCGGGTAGGCGCTCTGAATAAATAGGTTGATAATGCCGGCCTTCGACGATTTCGATACGGTGAAATTGATTTCGTAATCGACTTTGTCGCCGGCCTCATCGACAATCGATACCGTAAAAAAATTCCCGTGTTCCGTGTGAAAGCACTTACAGGTCTTCAGGCTCTTCACAATTGCGGGCAGTTGCAGGGAAAGGTCGTACCGCCGAAAGTCGAATATACGGCGTTCGCGGTGATCGCTATACCGCATACCGGCATCGACCGTCTCGCCCTCGCCACTGCGAGTGAAGCAATGAAGCGAGAACAATATCTCGACCCTGTAGCAGCGGGGTGAGTTAGATCTTCCCATCGAACTCAAAAGCGGCCCACTGCACCCGATTATTTCAGCATAATTTGATCTTCAATTGTCTTTTAGGAATGGCCTTACCTCGCGGGCCCTCTTACTTCCAGTTCTTCCTTCGACACCTTCAGTTGGGCGTCTGTAATTTGACGCAGGACCGCCGCCATGTCCGCCGACCAAACTTTTCCATTCGCTAGCCGTACTCGCCTCACGAACGTGACACAAGTCAGATATTCTTTCACCGTATGCTCGTCCGCCGGCCATTTCGTGTCGGAATCCGAAAGCGAGAAGGTTGAATTAGAGCTCAAATCCTTGACCTTGGACAGGCGTATGTTCATCAAGTGCTCGCCCCAGAGATCGAACAACACGGCGACTACGTCGAATGCCGAGATATCGGCCGTTGTCGTGGCATCTCCTTTCAAAAGAAACGCGACGGTACTGGCGGGCGTGACCCCTGATCCTGAGAGTTGCAGCGGGCAAGTGCGGTCGTTCAGGACGTACCACTTCCGATGAAGCGAGGTGTCCTTGTTCAGCACGGCGCCATATTCCGAGGTTGCTGCGCTTCCGCCGTCGGTTTCCGAAACCTCCAGTGGGCGTGTTGGCGTTGCCGGCGTGGCTGTCGCTGTTGGGGCGGCGTCAGGCTTCGTCTGTCCGGCAGAACGAACACCGGCCGCCACCACCAGCAAACCGGCGATCAGTAAGTTTTTCGATAAGCGCGCCATCATCGGGTGACCGTCCTCCGATCTATGCTAGCGCCTTCCGAGGTCCCGTTCGAGGGACGTCAGCGCGGCCGCGGACCCGTCGTGCCCTGACTGCTCAAATCTTCCAGCGAGCGCCGCGCCTCCTGGAAGTCCGGCTTGAGGCGCAGGGCCTCGGAATATTGCGCCATCGCCTCGCGGACCTTTCCCTGGCTCGCCAGGACTATACCCAGGTTGTTGTGCGCCTCAGGATAGTCGGGCTTGATCCGCAAGGCTTCCAGGAATTCATGAATTGCCTGGTCGGCTTTCCCGCTCTTCGCCAGGGCAATCCCCCAATTGTTGTGCGCGTCAGCGAAGTCGGGCTTAGTGCGCAGCGCCCCGGAGTACTGGGCGATAGCCTCGTCGAGCTTTCCCTGGTCGGCCAGCACGATCCCCAGATTGTTGTGAGCATCGGCGTAGTCGGGCTCGATGCGCAGGGCCTCGGTGTATTGCTCGATAGCTTCGCCCGCCCTCCCCTGGCTTGCCAGAACGCGCCCCAGATTATTGTGCGCAAATGCGTAGTCGGGCTTGATGCGAAGCGCTTCGGAGTACTCTGCAATCGCGTCGTCGAATCTCCCCTGTTTCGCCAGGACATTTCCCAGGTTGTTGAAGGCGACATTGTTCCCGGCAGTTACTTCCAGGGCGTGCGTCCAGAGTGCGGTACTGCTTTCCCAATTCTGAAGCTGAGTGTTAGCGGCGACGGCGCACGCGGAAATCAAAACCACCGCCGCGGCCGGGAGAGCGACCCTCCCCGGCGGCCAGCGAATCAGGAGTTCCGGAACGCCCCAGGCAACAAGCAGGAACAAACCAATGAGCGGAAGATAAGTGTAGCGATCCGCTATCGGCTGGCTCCCCACTTGGACTAACCCGATCACCGGAACCAGCGTTCCCAGATACCAAAACCAGCCAACCGGCAAATAGGGGTGCCGTCCGCCCGCCCACAGCACCACAACGGATACCGCAACCAGGCACAGACACGCCCCCGCTATCCACCATCCGGGCAGCGGCTGGACATAGGGATAGAACACCGCCAATCGCGTAGGCCACAGCATCTTACCTATGTAGGCGACGTACGAAACTAACGCGTTCGCCGCGCGGAGACTAAGTGGGATTACATCCAGGCCCATTACCGCTCCCCCTCGCCGCTGGACTGCGAAAGTCACGATGCTGGACGCGATGCTGAGAGCCAGCAGCGGGAGTTTCTCCCTCACCAGAGGCCCTATCGAACGCAGCGGCGCGAGCCGCCGCAAGGGCCAGTAATCCAGCAGCAGCATCACAAAAGGAAGCGTCACTAACATGGGCTTCGCCATCAGCCCCAGAGCGAAGAGCATCAGCACCGCCAGATATCGGCGCAGGTCAGGCCGCCGCGTATACGCGACATAGGCCCATAGGGTCAGCAGACCAAACAGCGTGCTCAGGACATCCTTCCGCTCCGCCACCCAGGCCACCGACTCCACGTGCAGCGGATGCACGGCAAACAATCCGGCCACAAACGCACTCCGGCCCAACGCTCCCGTCATGCCGTGAAGCAGGCCGAACAGCAGCAGAGTATTGGCGATGTGAAATAGCAGGTTGGTGACATGCTGCGGTCCGGGGTTTAGTCCGTAGAGCTGGACATCGAGCATGTGAGATAGCCAGGTCAGCGGGTGCCAGTTCGATGCATATCCGCTTGTGAATGCCCACCGGACACCGTGCCAGGTCAGCCCACGCGCGACCGTCGGATTCCCGGTGACGTAATCCCCATCGTCAAAGCTTACAAAGTCGTGATGTCCCAGCGAGGCATAGACGATCAGGTTCGCCGCGATCAGAGCCAGGCAAATCCACGCCGCCTTGCCGGAAAAGGCTCCGGTAGTGCGTGTGGAATCATTGGAGGACCGGCCCTTCGCATCGATTGCGGTTCGTTTGGGTTGTTCACTCGGGCGTGGTTTCCTCATCCAGGACCGCTTCGTGCGCCGATTCAGTTCAGTGTATAAGATCGGACGATGGATTGCCTACCGCCGCGCGCCGATTTGCCTTGCCCCTCGAAGTGTGAGAGCTTGAGAGAATCTGAAATCTCTATTGTTAACATCTCTGTTTCTCTGCGCAGGAAATCTTCTCGCGCAGACGGCCGAAAAGGAGCCTGCCGCGGTCCTCGAGTTGGGAGGAGCGGCAAGTTGGAATCTTCACGGAGGGTGGAGCTTTGGC
Source organism: uncultured Solibacteraceae bacterium (assembly GCA_964487165.1). Taxonomy (GTDB): domain Bacteria; phylum Acidobacteriota; class Terriglobia; order Bryobacterales; family Bryobacteraceae; genus PALSA-129. The sequence goes on from CAZARO010000358.1 coordinate 3,691, forward strand.
CCCACGGCAGCGGTGGAAGTTACGCCCATAGAGAACTGGCTCGAACTCGAGGCCGGGGTGACGCCGCTTTTCGCCCGCCACTCCACCGAATGGGATACCGACCTTCTATTCAAAAAGCCCTGGACGCTCTCGAAAAAGGCCGAGTTTATGTTCGGCCTCGGCCCGGAGTGGATTCATACCAGAGCATACGGCGTGACCGCCAACTCGGCGGCCGGCGAAGTCGTGCTGGATTTTATGTTCTGGCCCTCCGCGAAACACAGATTCGGCTGGTATCTCGAACCGGGCTTCGAGTACAACTTCGGGCGAGGGCACGAGCGGTCCTTCGGCATGAGCGGCGGCCTGCTGATCGCCATCCCCTAGGGGGTGCGCGACTTGAAAGTGACGGATTGGCAGAAAGATCCGAGCGTAGCGGTACGCCAGGCCGAACTCCGACCGCAAGGGACCGGTGTCCGAGGTGTTTCATTACGTTTACCTGCTACGACGCGCGTCTACGTGGAATCGGGATCGGTGGATCGACGCCATAATCTGGTAGGCAGCGGCTGGATCCCGGTGCCCAACGCGCAGTGATCCGCTCCCTTGCGGTCGCGGCTCGGTATCGGACGTTCGCTCGTGACCACTTTTATGTCGCGCGCCATCCCATAGGGCTCTCCTTGACGCTCTAGGGGTATCGCTGGTATGCTTTCCTTGTCAATCTAGGAGAGAAGCAATGCCCGCCCGGCTCGATCTGTTGCAAGGCACGCTCGATCTGCTGATCCTCAAGGCCGTCTCGCTCGGTCCCCTGCACGGCTACGGCGTCCTGCTACGCATTCAGCAGATTGCCGGCGGCCGGCTGGAGATTCAACAGGGCTCGCTATACCCCGCGCTCTATCGCCTGGAGCACCAGGGCTGGATCGCGAGCGAGTGGGGCGAATCGGACAACAAGCGCAAGGCCAAATATTATCGCCTCACCCCCGCGGGAAGGCGCCAACTGCGATCCGAAGCCGAAAAATGGAACCAGATGGCCGGCCTCATGGCAAGCATTCTGAGCGCCACCCCGGAGCAGGTATGATGCTCGCCCGCCTGCGCTCCTGGTGGCGCGCCACCCGCCAGCCCACCCGCACGGAGTCTGAAATGGACGCCGAACTCCAGGCGCACATGGAGTCTCACGCCGATTACCTGATGGCGGCGGGCGTCCCCGCGGAGGAAGCGCACCGCCGCGCGAAACTCGAATTCGGCCCCGTCGGCCAGGCGAGAGAGGCCTGCCGCGACGCCCGCCGCGCCAATCTGCTTCCCTCGCTCACGCAGGACCTCAGCTTCGGTTTGCGCATGCTGCGCAAGAGTCCCGGCTTTGCCGCCCTCGCGGTCACCACATTGGCCCTCGGCATCGGCGCTACTACCGCAGTCTTCAGCCTGGTGAATGGCGTGCTCCTGCGCGCTCTGCCCTACCGCAATCCCGAGCGCCTGGTCTACCTTTTCGAACCCGTCCCGCGCATTCCCGATGTGCCGCTCGAAGGGTGGGGACCGATGAACGCCGATTTCTACGACTGGCAGAGCCAGAGCCGCTCGTTCCGCGGCCTCGCGATGTTCACCACCGACAGCGGCAACCTTTCGGTGGGCGGCGCGGCTATCCGCGTGAACAGCTCGCGCGTCACCGGCGAGTTCTTTCAAACCCTCGGAATCCCACCGGCACTGGGCCGCACCGTCGGCGCGGATGACGACCGGCCTGGTTTCGATCACGTAGCCGTAATCAGCCACGCGCTTTGGCAATCGCAGTTCGGCTCCGACGCCCACGTGCTCGGCAAGGAACTGCTGCTCAACGCCGAGCGGTATCGCATCGTCGGAGTCATGCCCGCCGGCTTCGCTTTCCCGCACGGCTCGGAGAGCTTCGATACCGTCGGCAAAGCCACCGGCGTGTGGGTGCCCTACGCGCTGTCGCCGCTACAGAGGGCGCAGCGCGACAACGGCTCGGGTAATGCGATTGGCCTTCTGAAAGCGGGTGTCCCTCTGGCGCGGGCGCAAGCCGAGATTGCCGGCATCACCGCCCGCTTCGATAAGCTGCATCCATCGTACTTCCAGGGTGCGATCTCCGTGATCCGCCCGTTCGATGTCGAAATCGCCGGAGCCTCGCGCCGCTCGCTGCTCATATTTATGGCGGCGGTGTTCCTGGTCCTGCTGATCGCGTGCAGCAACATCGCCAGCCTGGTCTTAGCGCGCGCGCACGGCAGAAGCCGTGAATTCAGCCTGCG
>CAZARO010000359.1:0-5915 GCA_964487165.1 uncultured Solibacteraceae bacterium
GTAGGATCTTCTTAAAGCTGGTGACGAAAACTTCCCATTCCTTGGTGCCGTGGAAGTCGTCGCACATGAAGAATCCGCCGCGATCCAGGAACTCGCGAAACTTCTTCACCATCTGATCGGTCAACTGCCAGTGGCCCACCTCCACCGCGTACAGCCACGGATAATTGAAAACGTCGTCGTCCGCTTCCAGGTTGATGGGCTGTTCCGCGGACTTGCCGGCGATGCGCGTGAGCCGCCGCACGGCCTGCGACAGGTGGCGGTCGGAACGCGGATAGTCGATGGTCCAATTGGTGTTGCCCTGGTGCCAGTCCTCTCCCGCGTGCAGAGTGGACTGCCAATCGACGTACACCGGGCTGGTGGGATACATCAGCCGCGCAAAGGTCCACTCGCCCGGTACCAGGTAGTCTTTGGCCAGGGGGAAGTTGTTGTATTCCCAGGCGGGGTACTCGCGAAACGGGTCCTGCGCCCACAAGGTGCACGCCACCAAAACAACACCGATCGCCCCCGCCAGAATTTTGCCGCGATGCATCTCTATACAGTATAGACGCGATACTACTGTCCTCGTCTCCCTCCACCCGCAACTCCCGCGGTGAGCCGGGTGGGCATATCGGCCACGGCAAAACTCATCACCGCCAGGGCCGCCACGCTTTTTCGGAAATCCTCGGGGTTGACCTTATCCAGGGTATCGGCCTCGCTGTGGTGCCAATCGAAATAGTGTGTGCCGGCGGCCCTTTCGCTCATACCCACCACACCGTCGCGCAGCAGCGGGGCGATGTCCTCGCCCCCGCCGCCGCCGCTGATTTCGCCGGCGCCGATGGGTTCCAGCAGTTTGGCGATCTGTTTCAGCAGGTCCAGCGAATTCTGGTCCACCCCGGCGCCGAAGCCGCGCGGCGTCTCCGCTCCGCCGTCCATCTCCAGCGCCATCACCTGGTTCTTGAGCTGGCCGCCGACGAAGGCGCGGTACGCCTCGGCGCCGCGGCTGCCGTTCTCTTCGTTCACCCAGAAGGCCACGCGGAGGGTTCGGCGGGGCTGCAGTCCCAATCTGTGGATCAGCGCCAGGGCCTGCAGACAGGCCATGATGGAAGCGCCATCGTCCTGGGCGCCCTGCCCCACGTCCCAGGAATCGATGTGGCCGCCGATCGTCACCACTTCCTCGGGATGCTCCCTGCCCGGAATCTCGCCGATCACGTCGCCGCTATCGGCGTCGGGCAGCATCTGCGCGCCCATTTCCAGGTGAACCCTGGCCGGAGTACCTTCGGCGTAGAAGCGCGCCAGCATGTAACAGTCTTCGGGGGTGATGGCCGCGGTGGGAATCTTGGGCTGGTCGGGATCGTACTCCATGGTGCCGGTGTGCGGCGTCTGCATGGCGAGAGGCGTGGCGGACCGCACCAGCGCGGCCACCGCCCCCAGGGCCGCGGCGCGCGAGGCGCCCCCGGTGCGATAACTCCGGCCGGAGCCGTAATTAGTAAAGACGTAGTTATAGACCACGATCTTGCCTTCTACCTTTTCGCGGCCGAGTTTGGCGAGCTCTTCGAAGTTCGACACCACCACGGTATCGGCGGTAATGCCGCCGGCGGGCGTGCCGATGCTCATTCCCAGTCCCAGCATGTGGAGCGGCTTTTCGACCGGGGTCAGCATCTTGGCCGATTCGCTATTGCGCACCCAGTGCGGCACCTTGGTGGGGATGATGCGGACGTTGCTGAGGCCCGCGGCCTTCATCTGTTCCACCGACCAGGCAATGGCGTGTTCCAATCCCACCGACCCGCTCAGGCGGTTGCCGATGCGGTAACAGAGGTACGCCAGCCGGTCGTAGCCCTCGCGATCCGCCATGGCGGCGCGAATGAGCTTGTCGGCGGTGTCGCGGTATTGCTCGGTGAGGTTGGGCGAATCGGCGGCCAGCACGGCGCCGCCTGCCAATAGCAACAGGAGAGGGACTGCGGGAATACGCATAAACGACAATCTTAGCAAGGGCGGGCGCACGAGTTACGGACACCGCGTCTTTGTGGTCGCGGCTCGGTATCGGTATGCGTCTTACCGAGCCGGGACCAACCGAACAACGCACGGTCGCGCGGAGCCCTGCGCGGAAGCCTCGCCGCTCGTGATATACTCCCTCATCGGCCGGGCAAGGCCGCGGACCTACTCAGAGGTATCTATGCGCAACCTGATTCGTCTCTCCATTATCTCGATTGCGGCAGCCGCCTTCCTATCGAGGCCGCTTGTTTCCGCGCCACCTAAAATCCCCGCTTACCAGCTGTTCTTGAGTCCGGCGTCGCCGCAGGAAGTGGTCGCCGCGCGCAAGGTGGACCGCGTTGCCTGGGTGGACTACGCCGAGGGCAAGCGCAACGCTTACACCGCGGCGGCGCCCTTATTCGCGCCCGTGCGCCTGACGAACTTCCTGAAAGATGACGGCATCATGATGGAAGGCGTTAAGATTTCGGACGACGGCAGCACGGTGGTCTTCATGCGCGGCGAGGGGGCAAACCGCGAGGGCTGGTCGCCCAACCCTTCCGCCGACCCCAACGGTTATGAACACGCGGTCTGGGCGGCGCGCACCAGCGGCGTGGGCGGCGCGTGGCGCGTTGTAGATGCCACCAACCCCGAACTGGCGCCCGATGGCAGCTCGATTCTGTTTATCAAAGAGGGACAGATCTATCGCGCCAAGCTGACGCCCGTGAAGCCGGCCAGCGAAGTGGACCGCGGCGAGAAAGCCTTCATCACCGAGTGGGGCGTGCAGAGCGATCCCAAATGGTCGCCCGACGGCCGCAAGATCGCCTTCGTGAGCACGCGCACCGATCACAGCTTCATCGTGGTGTACGACGTGGCGACGCGCTCCGTGAAGTACATGTCGCCAAGCGTCGATTTCGACACCACGCCGCTGTGGCTGGCCGACAGCAAGCACCTCCTGTTCACACGGCGGCCGGGCCTGCCGTTCGGACAGCAGACACAACCCGGCGCGCCCGGAATCGGTACGCCGGTTGCGCCCGGAGCGGCTGTGCCCGCGGCAGCGGCGGCGGCAGCGCCTGGCGGGCGTGGCGCCGGACGAGGAGCGGGGCGGGGCGCAGGGCGGGGCAATCAGGCTGCCGCTGCGGCCCCCGCGACCACTCCGACGTTCACCAACAATTCTCCCGGCCTGATGCGGGCCACGTTCAAAGGCGGCTACACGCTGTCGTTCTACAAAGCCGACGTCACCACCGGCGAAGCGCAGGAGACCTGGCACAATCAACCCAACGACCCCATCGCCGCCAATATCGGGAATCCGCGCCTGGCGGGCGATCTGATCGTCTTCGCTTTCGGGGTAGGCGGCGGACGCGGCGGTAGAGGCGGACGTGGCGGAGCAGGACGCGGCGGAGCGGAGGAACCGGCGGCCGCAACCACCGCAGCACCCGGCGGCACTCCCGCGGCGGCGCAAACTCCGGCGGCCCCGGTAGACGAATGGGACCGCTACTACTCGCTCAACGTGATGGACGCGGCGGCGCGGCCGGTGCTGCTGACCACCACCGACGGGCTGATCGAAAATCAGACGTCGATCGCCGTCTCGGCCGATGGCAAGACTTTCTACTACTGCACAAACGCCAAGGATATCGAGCGGCGCCACATCTGGGCGGTGCCCGCCAGTGGCGGCACGCCGGTACAAATCACCACCGGCGAGGGCGTCGAGACGTACCCGGCGATCCTCGCATCGGGCAAGTACGTGGCCACACTGAGCGCCGATTGGAACCTGCCGCAATCGCTGGGTATCTGGAAGATGGGAGCACAGGGATCGGCGGGTGCGGCGCTGCCGCAGAAGATCGTTTTCCCGACCTCGCGGCCGGGCTTTCCCATGGAAGCGCACGTGAAACCGGAGATTGTGATCACCAAGGCCGCCGACGGGCTCGAGATCCACAATCAACTGTTTCTCCCCAAGGACCTGAAACCGGGCGAACGCCGCCCCGCCATTGTCTTCGTACACGGCGGAGCGCAGCGGCAGATGATGCCCGCCTATCACTACATGCAGTTCTACCACTGGGCCTACGGCATCAATCAATGGCTGGCCGACCAGGGTTATATCGTGATGTCGATCAACTACCGCCTCGGCATCGGCTACGGCCGATCGTTCCGCGCCTCGCCCAATACCGGCGCGTCCGGCAATGCGGAATATCAGGACGTAGTCGCCGGCGGTAAGTACCTGCAGACCAGGCCCGACGTCGATCCGAACCGCATCGGAATCTGGGGGCTGTCGTACGGTGGCTTACTCACGTCACAGGCCCTGGCGCGCAACTCCGATATCTTCAAAGCCGGCGTCGACCTGGCGGGCGTACACCTGCAAGGCAGCTCGCTCGATCCCGCGGCGGTCTCCTACAAGTCGTCGACGATTAGCGCAATCGACGGCTGGAAGTCGCCGGTGCTGCTGATTCAGGGCGACGACGATCGCAACGTGGCGTTCCAGCAGATGACCGGCCTGGTGCAACTGCTGCGCCAGCGCGACGTGTACTACGAGCTCATCGTCTTTCCGGACGACGTGCACGAATCGCTGCTCCACAGCCGCTGGATCTACACGCTGGGCCGCATGGAGACGTTCCTGCACAAGTTCCTGTGGGATACGCCCGTGGGCGCAAGCAAGTAGAAGGATAGACAGCTCGATGGCGGCCCGCGCCGGCGCGACCTTCCGCGCCGCCCGCGGAGCCGTTATGGCCACATACTCAGAAACCCGCCTCGATTTCCTCATTTCTTCCGGCCACTTTTCTGGTCCCCTGCGCATATTGAGGTGAACCAAGAAGGAGGTTCACAAAGATCATGAAAAAGATTCTTTCTGTCGCCGCGGTGCTTCTCACGATGACGCTCTGCTCCAACTCCGCGGATAACCGGAATTTCTGGATCCTCAACAACACCGGACGCACCATCACCAGCTTCTACGTCGCCGTTCACGGCGTGGAAACCCCTTGGGGAAACGACGTATTGGGCAATTCCACTCTGTCCAATTCACTGGGCACGGCGGTATACTTCCACGACATGGCAGCCGCCTGCGTATATGACTTCCGCGTCGGATTCTCGGACGGCTCGCACCAGGATTATCTGCAGGGGCGCAATCTCTGCCAGACCCATGCCGTAGAGTTCAATGCGAACAGCAACAACGCCTATTAAGCGGGACACCATCAGGATGAATCGGTCAACCCTCAGCGGCGGCGCTCACCGGGAAGGACAGCGCCGCCCTTCACCGGTCCGGCGTGGCAAAACCCGTCCGCCTTGCAAACGCTTTGCAGATAAACTCCACGCATGGTGGAACAGGCGGATCTCCGAAGGAAAAACTTGCCCCATGCAGCTTCCCGCGACCATAGTTGAGCGGTATACTATTTAGGATTTGCAGCTCCTAAATCACTTCTACCAACGGAGGCTCGCGTGCGTGCGGCGATTTTGGGTATCCTGGTCACGGCATTTTTTGGATCGATCCCGGCAAGCGCCGGCTTGATTGTCAATGGCGGATTCGAGACTGGCGACTTCAGCGGCTGGACCATCTCCGGCGCTGGCACCATCAACACCGACTACGGCATCACAAATATGGTTCCACATTCGGGCACCTATGCCGCATGGTTCGGCGATCCAACCGGCCTGACGTACATCTCGCAGGTCATCGCGACCGTCCCCGGACAGGAGTATGAAGTTAGTTTCTGGGGCGCCAACAACAATCAGGGCCAGCCGGCTCAGAACGAGCTACAGTTTTACTGGAATGGGACCTTGGAACTGGACGCCACCAACGTCCCTTCCAGTCCGTGGACTCTCGAGCAGGGCATGTTGACCGCAACCCAGAGCACGACCGTCGTGGAGTTCGGATTTTACAACGCGCCCGGATGGTTCAACCTTGACGACGTCTCCGTCGATCCCGTGCCCGAGCCTGGCTCCATGATCTGCGGCGCGGCTCTCGGCATTCTCGTGCTGTG
>CAZARO010000360.1:0-5914 GCA_964487165.1 uncultured Solibacteraceae bacterium
GCGCGCGGCGTTGGGAGCAAGCCGCTGGGATCTCATCCGGCAATCTTTCTACGAGAGCATGGTGCTGGCCGCCGGCGGCGCCATCGCGGGGTTGGGAGTAGCGCTCGCGGGAGTGCGCGGGTTGCTCGCGCTGGCGCCCGAGGGTCTCCCGGTCGCGGTAAGCGTGCGCCTGGACGCTCCGGTGCTGGCCTTCGCGGCGCTGGCCGCCGCGGCCGCCGGCGTGATTTTCGGAGTGGCGCCGGCGTGGCAGATTTCGCGCCTGAATCAGTTCGAGCTCTTAAAGGAAGGTGGCCGTTCGAATTCCGCCGGCAGGGGGCGCCAACAATTGCGGTCGTCACTGGTGGTGGCTGAAGTGGCGCTGGCGCTGGTGCTGCTGGTGGGCGCCGGGCTGTTTCTGCGCAGCCTGGCCGCGATTGAGGATGTCAATCCCGGATTTCAGACCGCGGGCGTCCTCACCGGCGGGCTCGCGCTCCCGCATGCCCGCTACGATAGCGACGCTAAACAGTTGGCCTTCTATCGCGCCGTGCTCGACAACTTGTCCGCCACGCCCGGCCTCGCCGCGGTAGCCGCCGGCGTGCCCCTGCCCTTCAGCGGGAATGCTTTTTCCGCGTCATTTTCGATTGAAGGCCGTCCCACGCCGCCCGGCGATCCGGGACCGCACGGCGACATCGGTGCGGTCAGCGCCGGTTATTTTTCCGCCCTCAAAATCCCCATCCGGCAAGGGCGCGGGTTCACGGAACTGGACCGCGCGGATACCCAGCCCGTGGCGGTGATCGATGAAACCCTCGCGCGGCAATACTGGCCCGGCGAGAATCCCGTCGGCCGGCACATCCGCCGCGGCGGTTCGGCGCCCTGGTGCACCATCGTAGGCGTGGTCGGGCACGTGAAGCACTCCGATCTCGCGGGAGAAGACGTCAAAGGGAAATATTACTTCCCGATTTTCCAGATGCCCAGACCGTTCATGACTTTCGTGCTACGCGCGCCCGGCGACCCCGGACGGCTCTCCACCGCCCTGCGCGACGCGGTGCGCGCCGTCGACCCCACGCAGCCCGTTTCGCAAATCCGCCTCATGACCCGCATGGTGAATAGTTCCCTGGCGCCGCGCCGCTTCGTGGTGACGGTGCTCGGAGCTTTCGCGTCCATGGCCCTGGCGATGGCGCTGATCGGATTGTACGGCGTGATCAGCTACGCCGTGACGCAGCGCACGCAGGAATTGGGAGTGCGCATGGCCCTGGGCGCGCAACCTGCGGAAATTCTGCGGCTCGTATTGAGCCAGGGGATGACGCTCGCCGGCCTGGGCGCGGTGGTTGGCCTGGTGGCGTCGCTCCTGATCAGCCGCCTCCTGCGCAACGAACTCTTCCACGTGAGCGCCTTCGATCCCCTCACCTTTGCGTCAATGGCGGCGGCCCTGGTGGCCGCCGCCCTGCTCGCCAGTTACATCCCCGCGCGCCGCGCCACTCGCGTGGACCCCATGGTGGCGCTGCGTTACGAGTGACTCATGGTCGGAAGAAACTGCGACAATAACAGCCAAGAGGTACTGAAAATGAGCATCGTACTGCGGCCGGAGCATGAGAAGGCAGTCACGGAGGCGTTGCTACGCTCCCACTACGCAGTCAACGAAAAACTGCAGCGGGCCATGACACAGCTTGATTGAGGCGGAGGTATCGCCGCCGAAGATCTGGGCGACCGTTTGGAAAAACGCAAGGCGGCATGGTTGGCTGATCACAATCGCTGATTCCGGCGCAACGTCAAGCGTCTTCTTATTGAGTCTCGCAAAATATGGTGACAGATGCCGCCGGCATGTGGGGCAGGTTGTCAACCTGCAGCGGGTTGGTAACCCGCTCGGGAGGGCCGTGAATGGGCCGCGCAGGGCCGACTACCAATCGGCCGCAGGATGCCATCCTGCCCCACAAAGGCCTGCGCAGCGTAGCTCTATTACACGAGACTCAATAGAAGCCGGCCGATTTAACACCGGCAACCCGTTTGTCTGCCTCTGGTAGAATCGTGCATGCGCCAACTTCTCCTCGTCCTGTCCGCAGCCGCGCTGCTGGCGCCCGCCGCCTCAGCGCAAGCCAAGAGCGCCTTCGCCTGTCCCGCGACCCTCACCGTGACGGAGCAGTCGCAGACCCTCGAGGGCTGGGCCGGCACGGCCGTCAAATCGGACCACGCGCTCCAGACCGCGAAGATCTACAACGGAAATCCGGGCAAGGAAGAGTACGATTTGCGGCCCGACGACGAGGCCCAAAAAGGCAAGAGCGCGCTGCTTACCTGGATACTCAAGGATTACCGCACCATGAACCTCTTCGTGCGTTGCTTTTACTACGACACCAAAGCAACTGTTACCGCCAACATCCCCGCCGCCGTCAATAAGTGCTCGGTGGCCTTGGAAATGAAGTCCGACGGTACCATCGTGGGTAAGTCGCAGATGAAGTGCGAGTAAGTCGCGCGATTGATCCTAAGCTACCCCGCTGGTGCAGGGCGGATATCGATGGAGAGCAAGCCGGTCCGAGAGTCCCACATCATCGCCGGCAACGACCAGCCGCTCGCCCGGAAAAACTGTTGCTCGTAGCGCCAGACCATCTCCAGCTTCGCCCCCGAGAGCTTTTCCCAACGCAATCGATAATAGACGTATCGCCTCCACCGCGGGGAAGGTCCGCCCATTATGTGAAACTCAAGCGGTGTCGGCCAGCTTAGTAAGCCGGCACTCCTGGTAAGAGACAGCCGGTCTCCTGGTTCGGCGATGAAGTCAATGTCCGGACGCCCCGACGGGTCCATAGGGTTGGTCCGCGGCCCCAGAGTAAAGGCCCGGTTTCCAGCCGATAAGTTGAGTAAGTTCGCAGAGTCAGTGTTCAAACTTAGCGGAAACCTGAGATTATTCGTGGTTCCGAAGGTCAACGCCAAGTCGCCGATCCGCAAACCGCCTCCGTCATATCGGAGCGGACTCACGGGCAGGGGTCGGCCTCTGGCGGTAGCCACTCGATCCAGGAGAATGATAACGGACCTGGCCAGCACCTCTCTCTACAGCTTCCTCTTAAAGAAATCCACCGCCTTACAGCTCCTCAGCCACGATTCGTGCCGCAGAAAACCGTGAATTTCGTCGGGCAGAATGAGCTGCTCGAAGTACACGGCCTGCTGCCGCGATTTTCTTCATAGCGATCCAGTCTATCTCACCCCGCCCTACTTCAGCTTCACGTCGACCGCTTCACCCGCGTAGTGAATCGACTTCACGGGCACCGCGTCGAAGCTGAACCCCGTAGCCTTATCCTTCGACACCAGCACGAATCGCATCTCCCGTTCCTTGAGCATTTCCGGGAACGAGCCTTGCCGCCGCCCGACCGTGAGCGTTCCACTGGCCTCATTCCATCGCAGCGGAATCTCGGCGTATGCGCCCTTCTCGTAGTTGTACGTCGTGCCTTGGTCCTCGTACAACGTGAACGCGCCGTTTGCACCGGAATAGACGTAGACCGTGAGCGGATCGGCGGGCTTCTCGCCGGTGAACTGCAATTCGGGGCCAAAGGGGACAATCGATCCGGCCCGCACAAAGACGGGGATGGCATCGTAGGGGGCGGGCGCATCGATGCGCGTTCCCGGCGCGGCGGATTTGCCCGTCCAAAAGTCGTACCAGCCTTCTGCCTTGGGTAAGTAGACTGACCGGCTGCGTGCGTGGAATGTGGTCACCGGCGCCACCAGAAACGCCGGGCCGAACATGTATTCGTCCGGTAAATCGCGCGCCAAATTGTCGGCCGCGAAGTCCATCACCAGCGGACGCAGCATCGTCCCCGCATGCTGCGTCACTTCTCCCGCCAGCGTGTAGACGTACGGCAGCAGGCGATAGCGCAGACGGTCGGATTTCAGCTCCGCCTGGTAGGCCGGGTGCGAGTCCCCGGCGATGTTCCACATTTCGCGTGGGCGCAGCTCGCCGTGCACGCGCAGCAGCGGCGTGAAGACTCCGAATTCGAACCAGCGCGCGTTCAACTCTCGCCATTCCTCATCGTCTTCGGGCCGGGTGGTCTTGGCGGAGAATTTCTGCTGCATGGTGTACCCGCCGATATCCTGCGTCCAATAAGGAACGCCGGACAGGCTGAAACCGAGGCCCGCCGGTATCTGCTTGGCCATCGCCGACCACGTGGAAGTAATGTCGCCCGACCATGTGGCCGAAGCGTAGCGCTGGCTTCCCGCGAAGCCCGACCGCGTGAGGATAAATACGCGCTGGTGCGGCGCTACGCTACGCTGGCCGTCGTAAACCGCCTCGCTGTTATACAGCGCGTAGCCGTTGAGCACGCGCGACGCCGTCCCCAGCGCCGTCTGCGCCATGTATTTTCGCTGCCCTTCCAAAGTGGGCGGAGAAGCTGTCAGATCGGGCTCCGTGGCATCCATCCACCAGGCGTCGATGCCCTTTTCGAAAAGGTTCTTGTCGACCTGCGACCAGAACATCTGCCGCGCGCCGGGATTGAAGGCGTCATAAAAGGTGTACGGGAATCCGATCCAGTCTTTGATGTTCTCTTTGAGATCGGGCTGGTACAGATAGCCGGCCTTTTGCATGGCGTCGAAGTTGGCCGATCCCGGATAGAATTTGCCCCACACGGAAATCATCAGGTGCGTGTGCTGTGCGTGAACGGATTTGATCCAGGCATCCGGATCGGGGAATCGCTTGGCATCGAACTGGTGCGTGCCCCAGGAGTCGGTCTTCCAATACTGCCAGTCCTGCACGATAGTGTCGAAGGGGATCTTGCGCTGGCGGAATTCGTCGACCACGTCGAGACTCTGCTGCGACGTCTCGTACCTCTGGCGCGACTGGAACAGTCCGAAACTCCACAGCGGCATCATGGGAGCTTGCCCGGTGAGTTGACGGTATCCGGCGACCACCGTGTCGAGCTTGGGACCGTAGACGAAATAGTAATCCACCGCGTCGGCCACTTCCGACCACAAGGAGAACTTATCGGCCTCGGGCGTTGGCGTCTTCCAGGTGAGGCGCATGGTGGTGCCCTGTTCCGTGTTCCACTCGATCTTGATGGGGTAGTGGCGACCGGCTTCCAGGCGGAGCTTCACCTGATCGTCGTCAGTGAGCCAGTTCTGGCGGAAATGGTCGATGATCAGGCGGTTGTCGAGCCACACCTTGATGGCGCCGTTGGAGGTGGTGCGCAACTGGTAATCGCCCGTGGCCGGCGGGACCAGCGACCCCTGCCAACTCGTGCTTTTGGGATGGCCGTCGGGGCCAGCGTCGACTGTGGCGGCGCCAACCGCCGCGGGCGACGAACCATCCATGGGAGCCATCGACAGGCCGCCCGGCTGGCCGTCGGCATTCAGAAGGTCGGACGCCGGGATCGCTTCGAACGGGCGCAGATCGCCAAAACGCGAGTACGACATGTTGTCCCAAAAGATGCCGTAGCCGCGGCTCGACACCAGGAACGGCACCACGATGTTGGTGTTGTGCTGCCACAGCTCGAAGTCGAAGCCTTTGATATTCAGGACGCCTTTCTGCTGCTCGCCCAGGCCGTAGAGCGATTCATCGGCGTTGGCCTGCCAAAGCTGGCGAACGTGGTAGGTCGGCTCGTCCTGCACTACGGCGCTTTCCAGCACATGTCCGCCGGGCGCCTCGGCGAGGATCGGTTGCCCCGCCGCATCGAGGAAGCTGACGCGGCCGGTCTGGCGCTCCACGCGCACTTTCAGCTTCACGGTCGTCAACACCAGTTCCCCGCTGGATTCCGCCAGGCTCCATTTCGGGGCCACGGAAGTGGGCAGCACGGCGGAGGTGCTTCGCGTGAAGAGAATGGCGCTCTTGGCGAAGGTGACGCGCGCGATTCCGTCGGCCACCATGCGGATGCGCAGCGATCCCTCGCCGGTCCGCAGCACGATTCCATCCGGCTGTTTTTCAAAGTCTCCGATGGCCGCCAGGGCGGGCAGCGCGAAAAGC